>JAGBZV010000144.1 GCA_017628075.1 Clostridia bacterium | reverse complement strand
TTTTGTTCAATTTTCAAGGATCACGCCGTCCGTTCGCTCTCACCTTTCGGCCCGCTTTTCGGACAGCCTTTATATTATATCACACGCAATTCCATTTGTCAACCCCTTTTTGAAAAGTTTTTTTGAAAAATGGATTTGCAACCGAAAAATCGTGTTTTCCAGAGCATATAAGCACGCAATTCAGTCAAAAAACGCATCCCCTCTCCCTTCCTCTGCAAAAACAAGACGGGTTTTTCAGCACAACGCGCGTTTTGTTAAAACATTGTCACATCGAATCAGTGCTATCCTATTGCAAAATACGCGAAAATATGATATTATTATAATGGTAAGGATTTTTGAAACCCACCATACATAACGAGAAATCAACACGAGGTGAATCAATTTGGCACTTACATTCCGAGGCGGTATGCACATCGATGACCACAAAAATACACGTCGGTGCAAGATCGAAGCACTCCCGCCGCCAGCCTACGTTTCCATCCCGATGTCCCAGCATATCGGTGCACATTGCGCTCCTTGCGTCAAGGTCGGCGATACTGTTTTGAAGGGACAGGTAATTGGCCGCGTCGAAACCGGTCTTGGCTGCCCCGTGCACGCAAGCGTATCAGGCAAGGTTACGGCAATCAAAGAAATCAACGCAGCAAACGGAACCAAAATCGTCAACGTCGTCATTTCCAACGACGGATGCGGCACACTCGATCCCTCCATCCACCCCTATCAGAAGCGCATCCAGGACATCACGTCTGATGAAATCATTGAGATCGTAAAGAATGCCGGCATTTCGGGCATGGGCGGTGCAACCTTCCCTACCTATGCAAAAATCCAATCGGCGATCGGAAAGGTCCAGCATCTTATCGTCAACTGCGCCGAATGCGAGCCTTATATTACCGCAAATCACAGGCTCCTTCTTGAGAGCCCGACTACCGTTATCAACGGCATTAAAATTCTGATGCGCGCCCTTGGGCTGCGCAAGGCGGAGATTGCGGTGGAGGACAATAAGCTCGACGCAATCAACAAGCTTGAGGAGCATCTCGTCGGAAGCGACATCATTTCAGTCAAGGTTATGAAAACGAAATATCCCCAGGGCGACGAGCGTCAGCTCATTTACGCGCTCAAGGGAGTGGAGCTGCCCACGGGTAAGCTCCCGTCTGATATTGGCTGCGTTATCTTCAATGCCGAAACGTGCCACGCTGTCTTTGAGGCGGTCGCACACGGTATGCCGCTGATCGAACGTATCGTCACCTGTGACGGCGACTGTATCAGAACACCCAAAAATCTGCGCGTACCGCTTGGCACACCGTACCTTGACGTCATCAATTATTGCGGAGGCTTACGTGCACAGCCGAAGAAGATCGTCAACGGTGGTCCGATGATGGGCACGGCGCAGTGGGATATCGAGGCCCCCGTCACCAAGGGAACCTCTGCGATCCTGGTATTTTCCGAGAAAAACGATCTGCATTACGACCAGCCCGAGGCGTGCATACGATGCGGACGCTGTGTCCGTAATTGCCCAATGCACCTGATGCCCAACTACCTGGCATCCTTCTCCAAGACAGGCGCATACGAGCAGGCAGAGGATTACGGCGTTATGAGCTGCGTGGAATGCGGCACCTGCTCCTATAACTGTCCCGGACAAGTCCCAATCGTCCAGTACATCCGCAAGACAAAAACACATATAAGCACAGTAAAACGCGCACAGCAGGCCGCACTTGCCGCATCAAAGGCGGAAACAACAGCCTCTGAGGATAAGAATCAAGCCGCAAAGGAGGAAACGAAATGACGGACCGCAACCAGCCCGCAGCATCTTCTGCAGAATCCGCGGAAGCATCTGCACCGGACACAACACAAAAGAACGAACAAAAGCGCATTGATCCACACGCTATGCTGACCGTTTCGACCTCACCTCATATCAAATCCCCCGTTACAACGCGAACGATTATGATCGACGTTCTGATCGCTCTGCTCCCCTCCTGCATCTGGGGCATCTACGCATTTGGTCCGCGCGCGCTGTCCATCCTGCTCATTTCCGTAATCTCAGCCGTCGGATTTGAGGCGCTGTATCAGCTTTTACTCAAAAAAACGGTGACCGTGCTCGATTTTTCCGCAGCAGTTACCGGCCTTCTGTTGGGCATGAATATGCCTGCATCTGCGCCGCTGTGGGTTCCCATCATCGGTTCGTTTTTCGCAATCGTTGTTGTCAAGCAGCTATACGGCGGAATCGGACGCAACTTCATGAATCCCGCGCTGGCCGCACGCGCATTCCTGATGCTCGCCTGGCCCTCACATATGACCTCCGTCACGATGCCGTATACGTCCTCCTCCCCAATCGCACTCTCCATTGATACCGCTGATATCATCGCCGGTGCAACGCCGCTGGCAGAGCTGAAGGCGGGAACCATCCCGGACATCGGTACATTCAATATGCTGCTCGGCGCAAAACCCGGCACGATCGGCGAGGTTTCCACGCTGCTCCTGATCGGCGGCGGCATTTATCTGCTTGCACGCCGCGTGATTACCTGGCATATCCCTGTGTCCTATATCACGACCGTCGCGCTTATCTCCTATCTGTTCCCAGCGAATGTGGCCGAGCGCGTGGAATTCGTTGCCTGTGAGATCATCTGCGGCGGATTGATGCTCGGCGCAATCTTTATGGCAACCGACTACGCCACAACCCCCGTTACCGCAAACGGACGTCTGCTCTTTGGCGTCGGATGCGGCCTTATAACGATCTTTATTCGCTACTTCGGCGGATATAACGAGGGCGTTACATTCGCAATTCTGATTATGAATACGCTTGTCTGGTATATCGATACTCTGACAAAGCCCAAGAGATTCGGAGGTGTTACCAACCATGGAAAATGAACGCATCGCCTCTCTGAAGCCGCTTGCCATCATTACCGGAAAGCTCATGCTCATCACGGTGCTCTCCGCAGTCCTTCTTGCCTGCATCAATCTGATCACAGAGCCGATCATCGCCGCAAACGAAAGCTCAAAGAAAAACGCCGCCGTGCTCCAGCTCTTTCCGGATGCAACAGACATCTACCAAATGAACGAAGCATCGGCTGATGCGTATCCGGACGGCATATCTGAGGTCTTCTCCGTATATAAAGCAGGCACATTCGTCGGCTGCTGCATCGTTTCTGAAGCAATGGGATTTGGCGACAATATCAGTACAATGGTCGGTGTCGGTGCAGACTCCCGCGTTATCGGCATCCGTGTTCTTTCCATCGCAGAAACACCCGGCATCGGTATGGCCGCAGCAGAGCAAACGTATCTTGACAGCTATATCGGACTTGCCTTCCCCGTCACCTTCGAGGATGGCGCCAACCACGCCGACGCAATCACCGGCGCAACGTATTCCTCCCGCGCAATCCGCGACGCAGTCAATCTTGCGCTTGAATACAGCACGCAGATCACCCCTCAGACATCCGACACAGAAACGGAGGGTTCCGTCAATGAATAAGTACATAAAGCAGCTCAAGGAAGGCATCATTGATCAAAATCCCACGCTCGTGCAGTTTCTCGGTATGTGTCCCACACTCGCAACCACAACGTCCGTGTCCAACGCGATCGGTATGGGACTCGCCGCAACGGCGGTCCTTATCTGCTCCAACGTGTTTATCTCCCTTCTTCGCAAATTCATTCCAAAGGAGATCCGCATTGCTTCCTATATTGTAATCATCTCAGCCTTCGTCACCGCGGTCGAGCTCCTTATGAAAGCATTTTTCACACCGATCTACGATGCACTTGGTCTGTATATCCCCCTCATCGTCGTCAACTGTATCATCCTTGCGCGCGCCGAGGCCTACGCCTCCAAAAGCCCCGTGCTCCCCTCTGCAGTAGACGGTCTTTCCATGGGACTTGGCTTCACTGCCGCACTCCTGCTCCTCGCATCCGTACGTGAGATCCTCGGTGCAGGAACCTGGCTCGGTATCCGCATCACCCCCACGGCATTCGAGCCTGCGCTGATTTTCATTCTGCCTGCAGGTGCATTTCTCACGCTTGGCTTTCTTGCGGCAGCAGTCAACCGCAGCCGCGCATTCGCTGCAGAATATGCAGCCTCCCATCCAAAGCCCTCTCCCATCGAGGCAATTCCAGATGAATTCGTAACCGAAGCAAATGACACAGAGGCGCCGTCCTCCGATGAACCCGCCAAGTCAACCGAAGAATCCGAACAAGACACTTCCGTTGACAACCCAACGGATGCCGCCGATGATACCCCAAGCGAGGATGCTGATGAAGCAGCCGATGACACAGAGCGTTCCGCACCGGAGATGGTATCCGGTGCCGACGCTGCAGAACACACAGAAAGCGAGGACGATCTCTAATGGAACAGCTTATCAACATTCTGCTCTTAATGCTCTCCTCCGTGCTTGTCCAGAACTTCATTTTCTCCAAGTTCTACGGCATCTGTCCTTTTCTCGGTGTTTCCGATAAGCCCGCAACTGCAGCCGGCATGGGCATGGCGGTCACCTTCGTCATCACACTGTCCTCCGCCGCAACGTGGGCCGTCTATTATGGACTCCTCGTCCCACTTGAGCTGACGTTCCTCAAAACCATTGCCTTCATTCTTATCATCGCCGCTCTCGTTCAGCTCATTGAAATGTTCTTGAAGCGATATCTCCCGTCGCTGTATCAGGCGCTCGGCATCTATCTGCCGCTGATCACAACGAACTGCGCCGTCTTGGGTGCCGCTCTGATCAACATCCAGAACGGCTACAGCTTCCTCTATTCCGTTGCTGTCGGCTTTGCAGCAGCAATCGGCTTCACAATGGCAATTCTGATCTTCGCGGGCGTCCGTGCACGTCTTCAATTTGCAGATGCACCGAAGTCCTTTCAGGGTATGCCACTCGTACTGATCTCCGCCGGCTTGATTGCCATGGCCTTCTCAGGCTTCTCCGGCATTAATTTCTTTTAAGAGAGGAGAACTGCTATGGATATCCTATTCGCACTTCTCTGCTTTGCCGGAATCTCCATGGTTCTGGGCCTGATGCTTGCCGTGGCGTCCAAGATCTTCGCGGTCAAGGTTGATCCCCGTATTCCGGAAATCACCGATGTGCTTCCGGGCGCAAATTGCGGCGGATGCGGCTTTGCAGGATGCTCTGCCTGTGCAGAGGCGATCGTCAGCGGTGCAGCAAAAACGGCCGCCTGCCCCGTCGGCGGCCAGTCCTGCGCCGATGCCATTGCCGCCATCATGGGAACACAAACAGGAACCGTCACGCGGATGCGCGCACAGGTCATGTGCTCCGGTGGACACGATAACGCAAAGCAGAAGTACCTCTACGAGGGACCTCACGACTGCGCCGCGGCGATGCGGCTCGGCGGCGGCCCCAAGGAATGCCCCAATGGATGTATCGGATTCGGCTCCTGTGCACTCCTCTGCCCCAACCACGCAATTACCGTTGAAAACGGCATTGCCGTCGTCCATGCCGATAAATGCTTCGGATGCGGCATATGCGTCGAATCCTGCCCAAAGCGGATCATCAAGCTCATTCCCTTTGATGCCCCCGTTCACGTCGGCTGCTCCTCTCTTGACCGCGGCAGTATTACACGTACCTACTGCGAAGCAGGCTGTATCGGCTGTATGCTATGTACCAAGGTCTGCGAGAGTGGCGCCATCACCGTCAAGGATTCGATTGCCTCCATCAACTACGATCTTTGCACGCACTGCGGAAAATGCGCAGAAAAGTGCCCGCGAAGCATCATCTTCGTCGAGGAAGGAAAATGCACCGTTGCCCCGCCTGCGCCGCAGGCCGCAGAAGATGCCCAAAACGTAACGGAAGCCATCCGAGAGGATGCAAAGCAGAATGCTGACGCTCCCCTGCAAACAAAGGACACCCCTGCCGATACCGTACCGCAGGAGTCCTCCACCGCAAACGAAGAAGCTGTCCCAGAAAACACTGAAAATGCCGATCTGCCGTAATATGCGTGCAGAATAACATTCACCCAAAACACCGGGCTGTTGCACTTACGTGCCCCAGCCCCATAGAAGTTTTCCTTGCCCCTCGTCCGAGGGGCATTTTCATGCGAGTTTCGCATGAAAACCGGGAAATTCAGGTCACTTCGTGACCCCGGGGTGTCGCAAGCTTTCAACTTGCAGCGCCCCCGTTTCGTTTGCCGTCCTTTATAAAACAGCGCCGCCTCTCTCTCAAAGCCCTCCAAATCCCACGTAGCACAGTCAACATATCATGTTTTTTTATTTTTCTACAATTTTTTTTGCATTGTATATTGCAATTCAACGCACAATATGATATAATATATTGTAATTTTTTTAGCCAACCAAAAATTGCTTTCCCCGAATTACTCGCATGAATAATCCCGGAAAATCATCAACAGAAAGGATTCCACTATTATGGATCAGAAAGAAAGATTAGTTGGTACCGTATCCCGCGGTATCCGCTGCCCGATCATTCGCGAAGGCGACGATCTCGCCGCAATTGTTGCAGACAGCGTCCTTGCCGCTGCGGAAAGTGAAGGCTTCGCGCTCCGTGACCGTGATGTTATTTCCGTAACCGAATCCATCGTCGCAAGAGCACAGGGTAACTACTGCTCCGTTGACGATATTGCAGCAGACGTCAAGGCCAAGCTCGGCGGCAAAACCGTCGGCGTCATCTTCCCCATCCTCTCCCGTAACCGTTTTGCGATCTGCCTTCGCGGTATCGCTCGCGGCGCCGAGAAGATCGTTCTTATGCTCTCCTATCCCTCTGACGAGGTCGGCAACGCATTGCTCACCTACGACCAGATTGATGAGGCCGGCGTCAACCCGTACTCCGACGTTCTCACGCTTGATACCTACAGAAAGCTGTTTGGCGAAAACAAGCACGAATTCACCGGTGTGGACTATGTCGCATATTACGGTGATCTGATCCGTGAGGAGGGCTGCGAGGTTGAGATTATCTTTGCAAATCAGCCTAAAACCATTCTTGAATACGCAGACTGTGTCCTGACCTGCGATATCCATACCCGTAAGCGCACGAAACGCATCCTCCGCGACGCAGGCGCCAAGGTCGTGTGCGGTCTTGACGATATCATGAACGCTTCTGTTAACGGCTCCGGCTGCAACGAGGCGTACGGTCTTCTTGGTTCCAACAAGGCAACCGAAACCACCATCAAGCTCTTCCCGCGCGACTGCAAGCCCTTTGTCCTCGATATTCAGGAGCGTATTTTCCGCGCATGCGGTAAGCACGTTGAGGTCATGGTATACGGTGACGGCGCGTTCAAGGATCCTCAGGGAAAAATCTGGGAGCTTGCGGACCCGGTTGTATCTCCCGCATTTACAGACGGCCTCATCGGTACTCCGAACGAGCTCAAGCTCAAGTTCCTCGCTGATAACGATTACAAGGATCTGTCAGGTGAGGCGCTGAAGGAAGCGATCTCCAAGTCCATCCGCGAGAAGAAGGATAACCTCGTCGGTAATATGGCATCCCAGGGAACAACTCCCAGACAGCTTACCGACCTCATCGGCTC
>JAGBZV010000143.1 GCA_017628075.1 Clostridia bacterium | reverse complement strand
ACGCTCCAAGGAATCATTTTCCCGCTTGCCGCCAAAGCACGCTGGACCGCGTTCTCAATTCCGCCGCAGCAAGGCACCTCCATACGCACCACGGTTACGCTCTTGATGTCGTTATTTGCAAGAATCGCCGTGAGCTTGTCGGTGTAATCCACGCTGTCAAGCTTGGGGCAGCCGATGAGCGTGATGCGTCCCGCAATAAATGCATTATGGAAATCACCGTATGCGTAAGCGGTGCAATCTGCCGCAACAAGCAAATGTGCCCCCTTGAAATACGGCGCGTTTACGGGCACGAGCTTGATCTGAACAGGCCATTGTGACAGCCGGCTGTCAACGGACGTGCTTGCAGCAGAGCAAGCACAAGCGCTGGGCTTGATGGTCTTGGATTGCGTTCCCGGACAGCCGCAGGGTAAGATGTCCTTCCGTTTCGCTTTGGATGCGAGAACTGTCGCCTCATCATAAGCAGGCGCTTCGCGCTCCTCAAAGGATATTGCATCCACGGGGCACGCGGGAAGACAGTCGCCAAGCCCGTCACAGTAATCCTCACGGGTAAGACGAGCCTTGCCGTTGACCATTTCAATGGCGCCCTCATGGCAGGCGGCGGCGCAAGCACCGCATCCGTTGCATTTATTTTCGTCAATTCTGATGATTTTACGTATCATTTTCAATCTCCTTTCAAAGTGCTCTTGACATTACACCAATATTATAGTACAATAAAAGAAACAAATCGGTTGTTTTTGCAACAGAAAAGAGATTTCATGAAAAAATATATTCCCATACTCAAAAAAACGAAGCTATTCGCCGGCGTTGCCGATGAGGAGATCGGTGCAATGCTGTCTTGCCTGGATGCAAGAGTACGCACGTATAAAAAAGGGGAATACGTCCATCGCCAGGGTGAGCATTTGAATTCCATCACGGTTCTCGTGGATGGCGAGCTGCATATTCAGCGAGATGATTATTGGGGCAATCGAACGATCGTCAACCGTATCGCAATCGGTGAGCTATTCGGAGAAGCATACGCAGCCCCCGAAAGCGGCGCGCTGCTGAACGACGTAGTGGCTGTTGAAGACAGCACGGTGATTTTCTTCGACGTACGAAGAATCATCACCGTCTGCTCCTCTGCCTGCCGATTCCATTCCATGGTCGTGCAAAATCTGTTTTTCGCAATCTCAGAGAAGAACAGAACGCTCGTGCAGAAGATTGGACACATATCCAAGCGCACCACGAGAGAGAAGCTCATCTCCTACCTCTCAGAGGAAGCGAAACGGCAGAACAGCGCAAGCCTCATCATCCCATTCAACCGACAGCAGCTTGCGGATTTTCTGTCGGTAGACAGAAGTGCAATGTCGAACGAGCTCTGTAAAATGCGCGACGAGGGACTCATCGAATTCGAGAAAAATCAATTCAGATTGCTGTAAGGAGAAGATTATGAAGGACGAATGCTTGATCTGCGGTGCTCCGCTGAAGTATCTGGAAAACGACGAACGGATGGAATGTGCCATCTGCCACAAAAAGGAAACCAGCAAAACCGTCTGCGACAACGGCCACTACGTATGCAGCGAGTGTCACACGCAGGGAATGGATCGTATCATCGGCGTATGCCTTGCTGAAACCTCAAAGAACCCCATTGAGATCCTACAGAGAATGATGGCTCTTCCCTTCTGTCATATGCACGGTCCCGAGCATCACGTTATGGTTGGCTCGGCACTTCTGACCGCATATAAGAACGCCGGCGGTAATATCGACCTTGCGAGATCCCTTATTGAGATGCAGGCAAGAGGCAGGAAGGTGCCCGGCGGTGCTTGTGGATTTTGGGGTGCCTGCGGTGCAGGCGTGAGCGCAGGAATGTTCGTGTCTATCGTCACAGGCTCAACACCGCTTGCCAATGAAGCGTGGGGACTCTCAAACAAAATGACGTCCTCTGCCCTTGGTGCGATCGGTGAGGTGGGCGGCCCCCGCTGCTGTAAGCGGGATTCTTATCTCTCCATCATCAAGGCCGTGGAGTTTGCAAAGGAGCATCTTGGTGTAAGCATGGCGCTCAGCGAAATCAAGTGTATCCATTCGGAGCAAAACAATCAGTGTATCGGTACGAGGTGCCCATTCCAATGAAAAAGAAGATTGCGTTTATCTGCGTTCATAACTCTTGCCGCAGTCAAATTGCGGAAGCGCTCGGAAAACACTTGCGCGGCGATGCGTTCGATTTTTTCTCGGCAGGCACAAAAACAAAGCCGCAGATCAATCCGGATGCCGTACGGCTGATAAAAGCGCTTTACGGCATTGATATGGCGCTGACACAGTACAGCAAAACCATCGACAGGATACCGCAGCCTGACGTTGCGATCTCCATGGGCTGTGACGTAGAATGTCCCTTTATCGGCAGAGCCTTTGATGACGATTGGGGCTTGCCCGATCCCACGGGAAAGAGCGATGCGGAGTTCATTTCTGTGATTGACAGCATTGTGCAAAAAATCTTGGCATTGTAATATCGGCTCGGTATCGAGGCGGCGCGGGATGCTTTATGCAAAAACGAGCTCCCGCGCGCAATTTTCAATCGAAAAAATTGCAGTTTCCCTCCTGTATTCACGTGCGGAGGCCGGGTGCCTTCAAAAGAAAAAGAAATTCCGTATATTTTCAAAACACGTATTGACAAGACCGCATAGATATGGTATAATAATTGCATTAAAAAACGCAATGATGCGGAATAGTAGGAAATCGTCTTCATTCCAGAGAGATGCCGGTTGGTGTGAGGCATTGGAAGCACTTTCCCGAACTCACCGCAGAGCGGCTGACATGAACGAAGTAGTGGCAGACGGGGACTCCCGTAACAGAGTTATGATGTGTTAGCATCGAAGGTGCATCCTGTAAAGGGTGAAGAAGAGTGGTACCGCGGAAACATCGTATTTTTTGTACGTTTTCGTCTCTTTGAACCGACAAAGAGATGGGGACGTTTTTTTGTTGGAAAAAATCTTGTCCGATTATATACGGTAACTTGAAAGGGGTTTTCAAAAATGAGAAGAATCAACATTGCAGACATCACACTCAAAAAGCTGTCCGAGGAGCGTGAGATCAAGCTGCTGTTCCGTGAAAAATCTGCCGTTGCAACCTGTGCAGATGCGCTCGGCACCGACGTAATCGAGCTTCCCGCCGTGAAAAATATCCGTGAGGATTCTATCGTCTATAAGACCATTGCCAAAAACGTGCAGAACGCAATTCTTTCCATCCCCGTCGGATGCAGCAAGGAGGAGGTCGCCGCTGCCTGGGAGTGTATCAAGGATGCAAAGCATCCCCGTCTGCAGATCGAGCTTCCCGTTTCTACCATTCAGATGGAATATACCTATCATATCAAGCAGTCCGCTATGCTTGAGTGGATCTGCACGCTCGTAAAGGAGGCACGCGCATATTGCCCCGACGTTGAGTTCTCTGCCATAGATGCAACGAGAGCAGACGAGGAATTCCTCATTGCTGCGGCAAAGGCCGCCGAGGAAAACGGCGCGGGCATTGTCACCGTGTGCGATGTCGCTGGCACATCCACCCCCCATGAGATCGCTTCCCTCGTTGCAAAGATTAAGGAATGTGTCAGCATTCCCGTATACGTCCAGCCCTCCGATCGCATCAGCATGGGAGTTGCTTCGGCATTTTCCGCAATTGCCAGCGGCGCTGACGGACTCAAATGCGCAATGGTCGGCAAGGACGTGCTTCTGACCGCAGCCCTCTCCGATGCCGTACACGTGTGTGGATCGAAGATCGGCGCGGAAATCAAGCTGAACAGCACCAAGATCCATACCAGCATCGACGAAATGTGCGCAGCAATCCGTCACGATACCTATGAATCCGCAGAAAGCGTAAGCGAAAAGAAGAAGATCCTGCTTGACTCCGATTCTACACTTGCACAGGTAGGACAGGCTGCCGCAGTCCTCGGATATGAGCTCTCCGATTCCGATATCGGAAACGTGTACCGGGCACTGAAGCAGGTATGCGAAAAGAAGGGTGCCGTCGGTGTCAAGGAATTTGAGGCGCTGATCGCAAGCTCTGCGATGCAGGCGCCGTCCACCTACCACTTTGAGGCATACACCACGACAAGCAGCAACGTGTCCAACTCCATGTCCCAGGTTACGCTGAAATGCAATGACGAAATCATCTGCGGAGTAAGCAACGGCGACGGCCCGATCGATTCTGCATTCCGTGCAATCGAGCAGTGCATCGGCCACCACTATGAGTTAGACGATTTCCAGATCCAGTCCGTAACGGAAGGAAAGGAAGCACTCGGCTCCGCGCTCGTAAGACTGCGCAACAACGGAACGCTGTATTCCGGAAACGGAACCTCCACCGATATCGTTGCGGCAAGCATCCGGGCATACATCAATGCACTCAACAAGATCGTGTTTGAAGAGGCATAAATTTGAAAGATACATCTTTCAAACGCGTTTTGTGGCTTTCGCCACCGAAACGGCGGCGATTTTGCTTTGCAAAACCAGTCCCAATTCCGCAAGAAAGGAAGCTTTCGCAGAGCGAAAGCTATGGTCATAAGAATGAAGATCGTTTTTTCCACAAAAAACGTCAGCCGGGTATCCTTTTTGGACGTTTGCCGGTATGCCTACGATTACGGCTTTGAGGGGTTCGAGATATACGACGCCATTTCAGAGCGCTCCGCACATTACGACAGCGTTCTGAGACGGGATCGCGCCGCCGATGCAAAAAGAAAGCTTTTAAACAGAAGCCTGTCCGTATCTGCGCTGCGTATGCCGGCTCCGATCGAAAGTGAAGATACAACCGCACAGCTCGCAGAAAAATACGTGGCTATGGCAGCCGCGTCCGGGATCCCATACGTCATCGTCCATACAAGAGAGGCGCTTGATCTCCGTGTCATGGATGAAAAGCTCGCCTCCGCCGTCCGGAAGGCGGAAAAGGCTGACGTGTCGATTCTGTTTGAAACCGTCGGCGACCTTGCAAACACAGAAAATGTCATCCGTATCATCAATCATTTTTCCTCCGCCGCAATCGGCGTATCCTGGAACGTCAGAGGAACGTACTTTGATGCGGGCGAAACCGCTGAGGCAACCATCAAGACGCTGGGTGCATATATCAAGTATGTCCGCCTCGGTGATAAGAAGGACGGCAGAACCGTTCTGATCGGTGAGGGCGACCTTCCGGTTGAAAAGCTTCTGAATGCGCTCTCCTCCCTCAATTACGAAGGATTTATCTGCGCCGCCTGGAATGAGGAAATCAGCGATGCGGATATCGTACTCACGCATTTTAAAAATTATATTTCCTCCATTAACCGCGAAAAACGGACGTTTGACCGTACCTTTTATAACCGCGGCAAAACGGGCACGTTTGTCTGGAAGAAGTACGACGTCATCGACGCCACCTTCTCCGACGTGCTCGATACCATGGCAGAGACCTATCCCGATCAATATGCGTTTAAGTATCCGACGCTGGACTACACGAGAACCTATGAGCAGTTCCGGCGCGACGTTGACGAATGTGCCGCAGCACTCATTTCGCTGGGCGTCAAGGCAGGCGATCACGTTGCAGTATGGGCAACGAACGTACCGCAGTGGTTTATCACCTTCTGGGCAACCACGAAGATCGGTGCCGTCCTTGTTACAGTCAACACGGCATATAAGATTCACGAAATCGAATATCTGCTCAAGCAATCCGATACACATACCCTCGTCATGATCGAGGACTGCAAGGATATCAACTATAAGGAGATCATCGAGGAGCTCTGCCCCGAGCTCAAGACGCTGGAGGCCGGAACACCGCTGTACTCCAAAAATCTGCCGTTCCTTCGCAACGTCGTAACCGTCGGATTCACGATGGACGGCTGCCTCACCTGGGAGCAGATGCTTTCCCGCTCCGCGCTTATCCCGCGCGAGGAGGTCCGCAGACGCGCATCCCTCGTCAAGCCCGACGACGTCTGCAATATGCAGTATACCTCCGGTACGACAGGCTTCCCCAAGGGCGTCATGCTGACGCACCGCAATATCGTCAACAACGGTAAGACCATCGGCGACAGAATGGATCTTTCCACCGCAGACCGCATGATGATTCAGGTCCCGATGTTCCACTGCTTCGGTATGGTTCTCTCCATGACCTCCATCATGACGCACGGCGGAACACTTTGCCCGATCCCCTATTTCTCACCGAAATCCTCACTCGCCTGCGTCAACGACGAGCACATTACGTGCTTCAACGGCGTTCCAACGATGTTTATCGCCATGTTCAATCATCCCGACTTTGCCAAGACGGATTTCTCCTATATGAGAACCGGCATCATGGCGGGAGCAAACTGCCCTGCCGATCTGATGCGCCGCGCCTCCGTGGAAATGAATATGCGTGAGATCATCTCGGTTTACGGACAGACGGAGGCATCGCCCGGCTGTACGATGGGTGAGGTAAACGAGGACCTTGACCACCGTGTTGAAACGGTTGGCAGCGCATTCCCCGGCGTGGAATGTAAGATCATCGATCCAGAAACCGGAAACGAGCTTCCCGACGGTGAAAGCGGCGAATTTGTTGCACGCGGCTTCAACATCATGAAGGGCTATTACAAAATGCCCGAGGCAACCGCACAGGCAATCGATGCAGACGGATGGCTTCACTCCGGTGATATCTGCATGAGAACGCCCGACGGATATTACAAGGTCACAGGCCGCCTCAAGGATATGATTATCCGCGGCGGTGAAAACCTCTATCCGCGCGAAATCGAGGAATTCTATCTCACCAATCCCAAGGTTCGTGACGTACAGGTTGTCGGTGTCCCCGATGAGCGGTACGGCGAGGAATGCTGCGCCTGGGTGATCCTTCACAAGGGAGAAACCGCAGACGAAGCAGAAATGAAGGAATACGGAAACGCCTCTATTGCACGGCACAAGGTTCCCAGATATTTCCTGTTCGTCAATGAATTCCCCATGAATGCAGCGGGTAAAATACTGAAGTATAAAATGCGTGACGAATCTGCCGAGCGGTTGGGACTGAAAAAGTAACCCGAGCCGTCGGACGCACGCGGAATGGGACGCATCTGCGCATCTTCTGCCGCACAAGGCTATAGACAGCCCCTCCCATTCCCTGCACACAAGTCCCGCGTAATCTTTTTGTATGAAGGCAGCACTATGTATTTTGAGGATCTGAAGCTTGGCATGACCGTGGAGATCGCTCCTGCGGTCATCGAAAGAGAAAAAATGCTGGCATTTGCCCGCGATTACGACCCGATTCCGCTTCACACCGACGAGGAATACGCAAAAACCACGCCGTTTGGCAAAATTATCGCACCGGGCGTGATGTCCTTTATGTCGGTATGGGCAAAGTATCTGGAGGTCGACTTCTTCGGCAGAGAGCTGATTGCCGGAAAGTCGATAAAAATCGAGTGGCTGAAGCCGGTATACGCAGAGGACGTTCTGACAGGAAAAGCGACCGTTACAAAGCTTGTCAAAAGAAATCCGCGGAACGGATCAGCAGAGATCTCCATTGAGGCCCGCAACCAGCACGGCGAGCTCGTTCTGACGAACGTTGCAGAAGCCGTCGTCAAATGCAAGCCGCAAGCAGAGGATGGCGCCTGACGTCCTTTTGCGCTCATTTCACAGGCAAAAACACGCGAAAGCGTATTATGAATACGCATAAAAAAGCAAAAAACAGGGGCTGGGGCACGTAAGTGCAACAGCCCGCCTTTTTATGCGGTCAATCATAAAATTCTGCTGCCGTTATATAGTCAAGAAATACCCTCATGCTCTTGGATATCCATTTGTTCCGGTGATAGATCAGCTGCTTCCAGATATCCAGCTTCATGTCAGAGATGCCAAGGCAGCACAGCGATCCGGCTTCCGCGCTGCGGCATCCAAATCGCCTGAGATGGGCGTTTCAGCAATGGCAATCTCCTTTATCATCGTCCCCATCGTCAGCCAGCTGACCAAAAACAGCACGGAGGACCGGGCACGCGCGGAAGCGCCCCTCTCCTGCAAGGACGAGGACGAAAATGCAAAATGCGTCACAAAAACGAAAACAAATGGATGTTTTTTTATAAAACCTATTGACTATATCAGCATATCGTGATATAATACATACAAGTAAATGCGATGAGCAGAAACCAGTAGGCTGGAAGAAACCTGGAGAGAGTTGCCGGTTGGTGCGAGGCAAAGGGGATGTCCTTCTCGAATTCATTCTGTTAGCAGTGCGCTGAATCGGAAAAGTCCGTAGTAGGATGCAACGGGAGTTCCCGTCACAGAACAAGGGTATGTCAGTACCTGTTAAGGCCGCTGCCGTGAGACGGCGGTAAACTGAGGTGGTACCACGGGATATGTATATTTCTCGTCCTCTGTATTCTTAATCGGAATGCGGAGGACGTTTTTGTTTCACCCCCGCTCCGTATCCTGCCATATACTATATTTCGGGCAAAGCACCGCCCAATCACAGAAAGGATACTCACAATGTCACAGAAGTATTATCAGAAGGAAATCGAAACCATGTCCGCCGAGGACATGAAGCAGTTACAGTCGGAAAAGCTGGTAAAGCAGGTCAAGCACGTTTACGATAACGTTCCCTATTATAAAAAACTGATGGACGAAAAGGGCGTTAGGCCCGAGGATATTCACGGTATCGAGGATCTGCACAAGCTCCCCTTCCTCACCAAGGCAGATCTGCGCGACGCATATCCCTACGGACTTCTCGCAAAGCCGCTTGAGGACTGTGTAAGAATTCAGTCCACCTCCGGAACAACCGGACGCCGCGTCGTGGCCTTCTATACACAGCACGACGTTGATCTTTGGGAGGACTGCTGCGCACGTGCAATTACGGCTGCAGGCGGAACCAAAAGCGACGTATGTCAGGTCGCATACGGCTACGGACTCTTCACGGGAGGTCCCGGTCTGAACGGCGGCTCTCACAAGGTCGGCTGTCTGACGCTCCCCATGTCCTCCGGCAACACCGATCGCCAGATTCAATTCATGATGGATCTCAGCGCAACGATCCTTTGCTGTACCCCCTCCTATGCCGCATACATAGGCGAAACGCTGAAGGAGCAGGGCTACAAGCCGGAGGATATTCCGCTGAAGGCCGGCATTTTCGGTGCAGAGCCCTGGACGGATGAGATGCGCCGCAGCATTGAAGCAACGCTCGGCATTAAGGCGTACGATATTTACGGTCTGACCGAAACGACCGGCCCCGGCGTCGCATTCGAATGCAGCGAGCAGACGGGCATGCACATCAACGAGGACCATTTCTATGCAGAGATCATCGATCCTGAAACCGGCGAGGTGCTTCCCGAGGGCAGTAAGGGTGAGCTCGTTTTCACCTCTCTGGACAAGGAAGCGTTCCCCATGCTCCGCTACCGTACGCGCGATATCTGCGTCCTGTCCCGCAAGAAGTGCTCCTGCGGACGTACGCTCGTCAAAATGGCAAAGCCCATGGGAAGAACGGACGATATGCTCATTATCCGAGGCGTCAACGTCTTCCCAAGCCAGATCGAAACCGTGCTTCTGAACGAGGGATACGAGCCCAACTATCAGATCATAGTCGACCGTGTCAGCAACAACGATACCTTCGAGATCAACGTCGAAATGACACAGGGCGTGTTCACCGATAAGGTCAGTGAGATTCTTGCTATGGAGAAATCGCTTGCAAACGCCATGAAGACCATGCTCGGCATCAATCCCACCATCCATCTCGTAGCACCCAAGTCCATTTCCCGCAGCGAAGGAAAAGCAGTTCGTGTCATCGATAAGAGAAAGCTCATTTAATACGGAAGGAGTTCTATTATGGCTATCAGACAATTAACAGTATTCGTAGAAAACAAGCGCGGCACCATCGTATCCGTTACCGATACCCTTTCCAGACATAACGTCAATATCAGAGCACTCTCCATTGCTGAAACGGAGGATTTCGGTATTCTTCGTCTGATCGTGAACGATGAAGCAACCGCAGTAAAGACGCTTGAGGACGAGGGATATCTCATCAAGATCACCGAGGTTGTTGGCGTAAAGATCGGAGATGCGCCGGGCAAGCTGACGGCGGCACTCAAGGTCCTCGACGACGCAAACGTAAACATCGAATATCTCTACGCATTTATGGCACGCACCGAAAAGCACGCATACGTCGTGCTTCGCGTGGAGAACAACGCCGAGGCGGAGGCGATTCTTGAAAATGCCGGCTTCCACCTGATCACAAACGCCGATATTGAAAAGCTGTAACAGCAAATGCGATCGGTTCTGTGCCGATTCCTACGGAGTGAACTATGCCCTGCCGCACACAGAAAACATTTCCCTGGACCGGCCCAGCCTCCGTTCTGACTACGTGTATTTTCCCGTGAGAGCATCGCGTGTGAAATTGCGGAATATCGTATAAGATACTATTGAAGCAGTATTACAAACGGGGTTGTTGCAAGTTGAAAACTTGCGGCAGCCCCTTTATTTGATTTTCCGTCTTGAAAACCGACAAATTATGTGATATAATGATTATATATCATGGAAACGAGCAGACATACCGATACTGACACGCACGGACTGCTCCGCATCGAAAACGGAATCGTCATGGAGATTGCGTGGGACGAAAAGAGCGGAATCATTTATGAGAAAGGAGACCTTCGAGCCACCGAAGGTTGTTGACTTATGTTGGAAGCAACTATCTATCAGGCATACGTACGCTTGCTGAAGCGTGAGCTGGTACCGGCGATGGGATGCACGGAGCCGATCGCCGTTGCCTACGCAGCAGCATCCGCCGCCAAGGTGCTGGGCGTTCTTCCGGATCGCGTGGATATCTGCGTCAGCCCAAATATCATCAAAAACGTCAAGAGCGTGATCGTTCCCAACACCGGCGGGCTCCACGGCTTGCCCGCCGCGGCCGCGGCAGGCATTATTGCGGGAGATCCGGACCGTGAGCTTTTGGTCATCAGCCGTGTCACCGAGCAGCAGCGGGAGCAAATCACCGCATATTTGCAGAAAGCCGCCTTTACCGTACGGGAATCGGAATCCGGCGCACTGTTCGATATTCATATCACCCTCTCCGGCGGAGGACACGAGGCCTCCTGCCGCATTGCGGAGGATCACACCAACATCGTCTGTCTGCGTCGGGACGGAGAGATTCTCTACAGCCGAAGTGTTCAGGATTCTGCCGCAGACGGCCCAAACGACAAGGAGATTTTGAGCGTGGAGGACATCGTCGCCTTTGCGGATTCCATGCAGATTGAGGACGTCAGAGAGATCTTTGACCGCCAGATCACCTGCAACATGGAAATTGCAGAGGAAGGTCTGCGCCGCAATTACGGTGCCCGGATCGGTCAGGTGCTTCTGAAAACACGCGAAAACGATGTAATCACACGCGCAAAGGCCTATGCGGCTGCCGCCTCCGATGCGCGCATGGGCGGCTGTGAAAAGCCCGTAGTCATCAATTCCGGTTCAGGAAACCAGGGTATCACCGCGTCGGTCCCCGTCGTGATCTACGCGCGGGAGCTTGGCGTATCCGACGAGCAGCTATACCGCGCACTTGCCGTATCCAATCTCGTAACGCTTCATCTCAAGAGCGGAATCGGCCCTCTCAGCGCCTACTGCGGTGTTATCAGCGCAGGCTGCGGTGCAGCGGCCGGAATTACGTATCTGTACGGAGGCAAATTCCGGGAGATCGCACATACGGTTGTCAACGCACTCGCCATCAACTCCGGTGTCATCTGTGACGGTGCAAAGGCAAGCTGTGCCGCAAAAATCGCCTCCGCCGTAGAGGCAGGCATTCTCGGTATGCAAATGTTCCGTCAGGGAAGTCAGTTCTTCGGCGGAGATGGCATTGTCAGCAAGGGTGTGGAAAACACCATCCGCAACGTCAGCAGGCTTGCCGCAGAGGGCATGAGAAAGACCGATGCGGAGATCATCAAGATCATGCTGTCCTGATCCATCGAAAACCATCAGAGCCCGAATACCGCGTGCGCCCCGCTGCAGCATCTCCCGTTCCCCAAATACAATGACAGAGAAAGGAACCTTCACCCAATGAAGGCTTCGGTCACCAACATGACAAAGACCGTATTTTTAATTCTTCTGCTTTCACAGCTGGCATTCAGACTGCTGCTTCACCGCCTTTCCGCAAAGCAGGTAGACAAGCCTCTGCCGGAAAGCGTCGCTGACATTTACGATGCCGACGAATACGCACGGTGGCGCAGATACAACGCAAAAACAGATATGCTGAGTCTGATCTCAGGCGGAATCTCCCTCATCGTCAATATTTTCCTGTTCTGCACAAACGTACTGTCCTGGCTGTATTACGCGCTCCCCGGCGGCGAAATTGCAAAGGCCATCCTGATTTTCCTCATCATGACGGGTGTAGATACGCTGATCTCCCTCCCCATCGAGTACGTCTTTAATTTCCGCATTGAGGCAGAATTCGGCTTCAACCGTATCACTCCCGCAACCTTTCTTGCCGATGCCGTAAAGAATGCGGTCGTCGGTGTGATCCTGAATTTCGTGATCTTTCTGCTCGTTTACGGAGCGTACGCGCTGTTCGGTGCGTATTTCGGAATTGCCGCCTTCCTTGGAATCTGCATCTTCGTCTTTGCAATGAGCGCAATGTCCTCTGTTTTCATGAAGCTGTTCAACAAATTCACACCACTTGAGGAGGGGGATCTGCGCACGACGCTGTGCACGATGTTCGCTGAGGCAGGCTTCCGTCTGAAAGATATTTACGTCATGGACGCCTCCAAGAGAACCACGAAAGCAAACGCCTACTGCGGCGGCATCGGAAAATTCAAGCAGATCGTCATTTTCGACAATCTCCTCAATCATTACTCCGATGCAGAGATCACAGCAGTATTCGCGCATGAGCTGGCACACTTCAAGCACCGTGACACCACCAAGATGACGCTCTTTTCCCTGCTCAACTTCCTGCCGATCGTCGCCATGATGACCGTCCTTATGCTCGTCCCCGAAATTGCACAGAGCTTCGGATTTGCAGAGCCGAGCATTCTCTTTGCATTCTACGTAGCCTTCGGCGGCGTGTTGGATATCGTCGGACGGCTCATCTCGATCCCCTTCAACTGCATTTCCCGTGCCATGGAGCGCAAGGCGGATACCTTTGCGTGCCAAAGCGGCTATGCAGATGCACTCGTATCTGCCCTGCGCAAGCTGCATAAGGATTCTCTTGCCGATATGAATCCGCACCCGACCGTGGTCGCACTCACCGCAAACCATCCGCCTCTGCACGAGAGAATCGCACTCGCAGATAAGTGGTGCCAAAAGCATAAATAAACTTCAAAAAAATTCAAAACCCCCTTTTCAAGGTCTGAAAAATATGGTATAATAATGGGGTAATAACAGATATCATGTCACCTGGAGGCCCAAGCAAATTATGAAAAAATTTTATACCATTGACATTGCCGGCGTCAAGCGCGATCTGCCGTTGTGTGCCCTGACAGACGAGCTGTATATCGGCGCTTTCGTGGTATTCGGCGACGTTGAGTTGACCGTTGCATCCGCGCGTGCCCTGCTGGAGAAAGCACCCGAATTCGATATCATGATCACAGCGGAGTCCAAGGGCATTCCGCTGGTATATGAAATGGCCCGTCAGTGCGGCGCACAGAACTATCTTCTCGCACGCAAGGCACCGAAGCTGTATATGAAAAACATCACCAAAACCGAGGTCAAATCGATCACGACCGCCCGCGTACAGACGCTGTATCTTGATGCAGACGATATGGAAAAAATGCGCGGCAAGCGCGTGCTCATCGTCGATGACGTCGTTTCCACAGGCGAATCCCTGCACGCACTTGAGGTGCTTGTCAAGCGCGCAGGCGGCATCATTGCCGGAAAGATGGCAATTCTTGCGGAAGGCGACGCCATTCAGCGCGACGACCTCCTGTATATACAAAAGCTCCCGCTGTTTGATAAAAACGGAGATCCGATCCTTTGATCATAAACGAATCGTTTGAAAAAAAACGCCGGGCTGTTGCACGTACGTGCCAAAGCCCATAGAAGCTTCCCTTGCCCCTCATCCGAGGGGCTTTTTCATGCGATTTTCGCATGAAAACCGGAAAATGATATACATCCCAAAATCAGACGCTTTTATTGTGTATCTTGCACAATT
>JAGBZV010000142.1 GCA_017628075.1 Clostridia bacterium | reverse complement strand
CTGAACGATGAGCAAATATAACAGCCGACACAGAAGAAAACAAAACCGTGCGGCACTGATCATAGTCGTGGTATTTACGCTGTGTATGATGGTGCTGATGGTGCTTTTTCTTGCGGTAGCGATGCAGCGCCAGAGTGATGTGGGCGACGGGCGGAATCCTGCACAAACACAGGACAGCGACGATACGGGTACCTCAAACGACGGAGAATCGGGGGACAGCTCCGATACTTCAGAGATCGTAACAGGGGGAACCGATCTGCCGGATACAACACCCCCGGATACAACACCTCCGGTTACGACTCCGCCCGAAACGACGCCCCCGGTGACAAATCCCCCGGATTCGACAGAGCCGCCTCCGGATAAGATCCCCACGGAATACGACGAGGAGCTGCTTGCAGAGGTTGCACTTCCGCTGGGAACGGCACCTGCCGGCTATGTGGATTCGCTTGTGTTTTACGGAGATTCCACGACGCACGGCATGAAGGCGTATAAGGTGTTCGGCTCGCGTGATACGACACAGGTATGGACGCCAACCTCCGGTACGCTGGCACTGTTCCGTGCTGCGACGGATCTCGTATGGAACCCCAATACGAAGACGGAGATGACGATTGCCGATCTGTGCGCCAACGTCAAGCCCGAATATCTGATCGTGACACTCGGCGTCAACGGTGTATCCATGATGGATGAGAGCTGGTTTAAGGCGGATTACCAGGGACTGATCAATATTATCCGTGCGAATTCTCCTGATACTAAGCTGATTTTGCAGTCGATCTATCCCGTTGCACGCTCGTATCAGAAGCAGAAATCCATCAATAACACGAAGATTCAGCAGGCCAACAAATGGATCGTTGAACTTGCAAAGGATAACGGACTGCCGTATCTTAACACCTATTCCGCGCTTGTCGGATCGGACGGTTATCTGCCGGAATCCTATCAGAACGGCGACGGAATGCACTTCAACGAAATCGGATTCGCTGCAGTTATAGATTACGTAAAGACGCATCCCTACACCAACTGAGCCTTCCAATGCAAAAACGCCACTCCCTGAATGTGAAAGGAAAACACGTATGAATATCAGAAAGCTTCTCGTACTTTTGCTTTGCATGACCGCGCTGCTCCTCGCAGGCGTACTCGTTTCCTGCGGTGAAAACGGAAATCAGACCGATGAAACCCGCGATCCCTCGCTTCCCCCCGTAACCATGGACAGCATCTGGGAGGCTGTTGCTGCAGTCGTTCCGAATGCACAGAATATGACCGATGCACAGGCAACGTATTTGAGCGGATTCTTCGGCGGTGCCAAGGCGGAGGATTTTGCCTCCTATAAGATCGCAGTGCAGTCGATGTCCACCTCCATTGACGAGATCGGTATCTTTGAGGCAAAGGATGCCTCTGAGGTCAAGAAGATCGAGGCAATGATCGACGGATTCCTGGATTTGTACAACGACCTTTGGAACGACGACTATCTGGAAAGCGAATATCCCAAGCTCAAAAATGCGGAGCGTGTGACACGCGGCAATTTCGTGATGTACGTCATCCTTGACGACAGCACCCGTGCCGCTGCGATCACCGCGTTTGAGAACGCAACGAAGTAATCTATGCCAAGGACCGGCCCTCGGCCGGTAAAAGAACAGGCGAAAAACAGCACCGCACGGAGTGTCGGTGCTGTTTGCGCGTACGGCTGTATGCTCGTCGGAAACAGAAAGAACGGACAAGGTATGAACCTATTAACGAAACTCAGCGATCGGCTTTCTTATAGTGAGGAGCAGCGGCAGTTTTATCGGATGACGGCTGCGATTACGCTGCCGATTGCTCTCCAGAATCTGATGGACACTGCGGTGTCAGGCGCTGACGTTCTGATGCTCAATTTCGTCGGGGAATCCGCAATTTCAGCGGCCTCTCTGGCAGGTCAGGTGCAGTTTGTTTTGAATATGATCTTCTACGGCCTGTCCTCTGGCACGGCTGTGCTTTGTGCGCAGTATTGGGGGCGCGGCGACCGACGCACCATTGAAAAGATCATGGGTATCTCTCTGCGGATCTCCGTGTGTCTTTCCGCGCTGTTTACGCTTGCGGCGTTTTTTGCACCGGATCTGATCATGCGGATCTTTACGGATGACGAGGAGATCATCGGGCTTGGCGTTCGTTATCTGCGGGCAGTTGCGCCCTCGTACGTGTGTGCGGGCTTCGCAACGATGTATTTATGCGTTATGCGCTCGGTGGAGCGCGTTGCTGTTTCTGCGGCGGTCCACTCCGGCGCGGTTGTGCTCAACATCGTGCTCAACGCCTGCTTTATCTTCGGCTTTGGCCCGTTTCCTTCGCTGGGGATCTCGGGCGTTGCCATTGCGACGACGCTGACGCGTATTGCGGAGGTCCTCTACTGCGTGTTCGACGCCGCGTGTGTCTGCCGCGTGATCCGGCTTCGGCTGGGCGATCTGTTTGCGCGCAGACGTGTGCTGATGCGTGATTTTATCCGGTATTCGCTGCCCGCAATGGGCAACGATATGGTATGGGGCCTCGCGTTTTCCATGTATTCCGTGATCCTCGGACATATTTCCTCCGACATCGTTGCGGCGAATTCGATTGCAACGGTGGTGCGCTCGCTTGGCTCGGTTGTGTGCTTCGGCGTAGCCTCGGCCGGCGGCATCATTCTTGGTAAGGCAATGGGGGAAAATCAGCTTGCGCGTGCAGAGCTGTACGCAAAGCGTCTGGTACGGCTTTCGATCGGCACGGCGCTTGCCGGAGGAATCATTGTGCTGACCATCCGTCCGCTGCTGCTTTCCTTTATGAATCTGACGGAAGCCGTATACGGATATCTCAGCGTGATGCTTCTGATTACATCGTACTATATCATGGGACAGTCGGTCAACACGATGCTTATCTGCGGTGTGTTCCGGGCAGGCGGTGACGTACGCTTCGGACTGAAGCTGGATATCGTTGCGATGTGGATTTATGCGGTTCCTGTGGGCCTGCTTGCTGCATTCGTGCTGGATCTTCCACCTCTTTGGGTATATTTCATCCTTTGTCTGGATGAGTTTGTGAAAATTCCGGTCGTTGTTTGGCGATACAGAAAAAAGAAGTGGCTGTGCAACATCACCCGTGCGGAAACGGACTGACGGGATTGCAGATGCCGCTTGGATGCGCCGCACTCGTTTTTTGCGGATCGTGTCCCGTTTGCATTTGAACAAAAAAATTGCCATCCGCATCATAAAAGGATGGGGATGGCTGCTGTTAGGCTTTGTTATATGCGGCAGACGCCGTGCTTGCGCGCGCGGAATTTACAGGTCGTCAAGTGAGGGCAGGGGCTCTGTGAGAAGCGGCTCCTGCATGGGGCGCGCAGCCGGTGTACGCTTGAGCAGATCATACCGGAATTTTTTGCAGCGGAAGCCGGCGGAAACGATGCCGTTTTTCCGGCAGAGCACCTCCTCGTCCGTGCTCAGAGGGACTGCAAACTCGCAGCGCGCGCAGACCTCCTCAATGTCGAGGCTTTCTTTTTGTGCTTTGGTAAATCGTATCGGCATAAACCTTCTCCTTGATGGTTCTTCTGCGGTCAGCTGTGTCTGCCATACCACAGGCTTCTTTAATTATAACAGAGGCAACCGCACTTGTCAAGGGCACATACGTATGGAAAAACGCATGAAAATTGCCCCATAAAATGCCGGTTCCTTGTGTTTTTATGAGAAAACGAAAAAAAATATAATAAATTTTGAAAAAAGACTTGATTTTTTTGCAATAATATGGTATCATTTATTGTACTATGAATCGGAATGTGAGGTGCGAAAGATATGAAGCAGGGTATTCATCCCGAATACAAAGAGTGCACGATCACTTGTGCATGCGGCGAAGTCGTAAAGACCAGATCCACCAAGGGTGATCTGCGCGTTGAAATTTGCTCGAAGTGCCATCCGTTCTTCACCGGCAAGCAGAAGTTTGTCGATGCAGGCGGTCGTGTCGACAAGTTCAAGAAGCGTCTCAGCATGTCGGCCGGCAACAAGTAAGCCGCCGATATCCGGATTACCGAATAAGATGGGTGCATGTCGCCGTTTGGCGTGGCACCCTTTTTATTTTCTGCCGGTGGGCACGCTGCATTATTTCATATGAAAGGAACCCGACGTGGCGCGGGGACGGTATATCCTAATGAAGGATCTATTCAAGGAGGAAGGGATCGGCATCGCTCAGGCGGTGCTGGTTGGCCTGATCACATACAGCCGTGACGAGCGGGAATGTGCGATTTCGATGGACGAGCTGGAGCGGCTTCTTGATACCGCCGGAGGCTCTGTCTATGCGCGTATGGTGCAGAGCAAGGATTCGCCCGATTCGCGCACCTGCATTGGCTCGGGCAAGGTGCTTGAGCTGCGCGATCTTTGCCGTGCTGGTGATATTCGTTTGGTTGTTTTTGACTGTGATCTGACACCGGCACAGATCAAAAATCTGGAGAGAGAGCTGGACGACGGCGGCGAGGTGCGTGTCATTGACCGTTCGATGCTCATTCTCGATATCTTTGCATTGCACGCAACGAGCGCAGAGGGTAAGCTTCAGGTCGAGCTTGCACAGCTTCGTTATACGATCCCGCGACTGTCAGGACACGGCACGGAGCTGTCGCGCTTGGGCGGCGGTATCGGTACGCGGGGACCTGGTGAAACGAAGCTGGAATCCGACCGCAGACATATCAAGCGCAGGATCGCTGCGCTTGAGGAGGATATTCGTGCGCTTGAAGCAACGCGGATGACACAGCGCAAGCAGAGAGAAAAGTCGGGACTGCCCAAGGTGGCGGTCGCCGGTTATACCAACGCGGGAAAATCCACGCTGCTCAACACGCTGACGGGCGCGGGGATCCTTGCAGAGGATAAGTTGTTTGCAACGCTGGATCCGACGACACGAAAGTTCGTCATGCCGGACGATACGGAAATTCTGCTGACGGATACCGTAGGCTTTATCCGCAATCTTCCGCACCATCTCATCAGTGCGTTTCGTTCTACGCTTGAGGAGGTGCTGTATGCTGACGTAATTCTCGTTGTTCTCGATTTTTCCGATCCTGAATGCGATGCACAGCTTGCGGTGACAAAGGCGCTGATCTCGGATCTGGGCGCGGCTGACAAGCCGATCCTGTATGCACTCAACAAGTGTGACGTACGCGTTGGCAGTGAAATCAAGCCAGCCGATGCTGACTCTGCCAACACGGTGGAAATTTCTGCGAAAACCGGATGGGGCCTTGACGTGATTGTTGCGCGTCTTGTAGAGATCATCCGTGAGGGTAAGCGCGATCTGTGGTACCGCTTCGGGCATACCGACGGGGCACTTGCCTCTCAGCTTTACAAATATGCCGCGGTTCTGCGGACCGAATATCTGGAGGACGGCGTTTATATGCTTGCGACCTCCGATAAGAAGACGCAGGGAACGTTTGCTGCGTATCTCTGTGATGAGCCCCGGGGGATCGACGGAGAATGACGGAGGAGCTGTATATCACGCTTGAGCGAGAGGCCTCTGCCTCCTTCATTGAAAAAAAGTCCGAGTTCATCGGGTATGCCTGCCCGTGCAGAACGGAGGAGGAGGCACTGGCGTTCATCGCAAGGATCCGCAAAAAGCACGCGGATGCAAAGCACAACGTGTATGCCTATCAGCTCAAGGAAAACAACATCGCTCGGTTTACCGATGACGGCGAGCCGCAGGGGACGGCCGGACTTCCCGTGCTGGATATCATCCGCAAGACCGGCTTTACCGATGCGTGCATCGTAGTAACGCGGTATTTTGGTGGGGTGCTGCTCGGAACGGGTGGTCTTGTACGTGCGTATTCGCAGGCGGCAAAGCTTGCGGCTGAGGCGGCACGTATCATTACCTACGAGCGGTTTCTCACCTGTGAGGTGATATGCGACTACACCGACTACGACCGTATCCGTGCTTCCTTTGCCTCGTTCGGCATGCTCGTGGACGGCGTTGATTTCGCGGCTGACGTGACGGTTCGTGCTGCAGTCCGCGCTGCAGAGTACGAAGACTTCTGCACGTCGCTGGTCGATCTGACAAACGGTGCCGTGCTCATCGAGCATAGCGGGGCGCGTTACGATTTTCTTCGATAAGAAGCTTTTTTTCGCACGGCTGTCTTTTTTTGTTCTGCGCTGAATAAGCGTACACGAATTCCGGATTTTTTCTGCGAATTTTGCGGAACGAAAAAAGGGAAACGCATTTTTCGTGCGTATATTATTGTATAGATGTCGATTTGACAGATAGGAGGAGCGTGCAGTGTCGATTCGTGAACAGCTTGAGTTGCGGGAGCGAGAGGTGCTTTCCCCGCTTGCGCAGTGCGCGGCAGACAGTCGTGGCCGTGCACGTGCGGAGGAGGGGTGTGAATATCGCACTGCCTACCAGCGTGACAGGGATCGCATCGTGCACGCAAAATCGTTTCGCCGTTTGATGCACAAAACACAGGTCTTTCTCTCCCCGGAGGCGGATCATTACAGGACGCGCCTGACACATACCCTGGAGGTCATGCAGATTGCGCGGACTGCCGCCCGGGCTCTTTTTTTGAACGAGGATCTGTGCGAGGCCATTGCGCTCGGTCATGATCTCGGACATACGCCGTTTGGCCATTCCGGAGAGGACGTGCTTAGGATGTGCTATTCGCCCGATTTTTCGCACGCGGCACAGAGCCTTCGTGTGGTTGATCGTCTGGAGCGCGGCGGCGCAGGGCTGAATCTGACGTGGGAGGTGCGTGACGGAATCCGTATGCACACCGGATCGGATATTGCTGCGACGCTTGAGGGCCGCATCGTGAAATTTGCCGATCGGATTGCCTATATTAACCACGATATCGACGATGCCTGCCGTGCGGGTGTCCTGCGCGAATCCGATATTCCGTCGGATCTGCGTCAGCTGCTTGGCGAATCTCATAAGCTGCGCATTGATACGATGGTGACCTCGCTGATTCGCGAAAGTGCGCGTGTCGGGGACATCGCAATGGATGCTGAGATCGGAAATGCAATGCTTGCACTGCGTGCATTTCTGTTTGATCGCGTATATTTGAATCCCGACGCAAAGCAGGATGAGGATAAGGCAAAAACGATGCTCTCGGAGCTCTACGAATATTTCCTTGTGCATCCGGAAAGGATGCCGGCGGAGTTTTCGGAGCGCGAGGAGGACGGCGAGGACACGGCTCGGCGTGTCTGCGATTATATTGCCGGTATGACAGACCGTTATGCGATTCGTCTGTACACCGACATTCATATACCGAAAAAATTCCGGGGCTACTCGGCACCAGCCCCGGAGATTGAATGATCGATGCGGAAAGGAGGCATCCTATGGCGTTGCCGGATGGTTTTCTGGAGGATTTGAAATTCCGCAATCCCGTAGAGGATGTCATTTCTTCCTACGTTTCCTTAAAGCGGGCGGGCTCGAATCTTGTCGGGCTGTGTCCGTTCCATAATGAAAAATCACCGTCGTTTACGGTTTTCCCGGCAACGAGAGGCTTTTACTGCTTTGGATGCGGTGCTGGCGGCGACGTGATATCCTTCGTCATGAAGGCGGAAAATCTCGACTATATCAGTGCCGTGGAGCATCTGTGCAAGCGGGCGGGCATTGAAATGCCGCAAAGCGATTACGAGCTGCGGCGCGGAACGGAGAACGACGTAAAAAAATCCCGCATCATCGCGGCCAACCGCGATGCGGCACGGTTTTACCATGAGATGCTGTCGCGGCCCGAGGGCAGGGAGGGGCTTGCGTATCTGCGGTCCCGCGGACTGACGGATGCGGTGATCCGCCACTTCGGTCTTGGCTTTGCTCCCGACGAATTTGCTTTGAAAAAGAATCTGTTTCTGGATCACATGAAGTCCCTCGGTTATACCGAGCGGGAGCTGATGGCTGCGTTTCTGTGCGGAAAATCCCAGAAAAACGGTCGGCTGTATCCGTACTTTCGGAACCGCGTCATGTTTCCGGTCATTGATATCAACGGTGAGGTCGTTGCGTTTGGCGGCCGCGTGATGGACGATTCCAAGCCAAAATATCTGAACACCTCGGACACGCCGGCGTTCAAAAAGAGCCGAACGCTGTTTGCGCTGAATTTCGCGCGTCACAGCTGTGCCGACCGGCTTATTCTGTGTGAGGGCTATATGGATGTCATTGCGGTGCACGCCGCCGGGCTTCCGTGTGCGGTTGCGACGCTGGGAACTGCGATTACGTCAGACCAGGCGCGCATTATGGCGCGATATACCAAGGAGGTCGTCATCGCCTACGACATGGACGATGCAGGCCGCCGGGCTGCGGAGAAGGCGATCGCGCTTTTGGACAGCGTGGGAATCCGCTCCAAGATCCTGAAGCTCAACGGAGCCAAGGACCCCGATGAATTTATACGAAAAAACGGCGCGGATGCGTTCCGCCTGCGGCTGGACGACAGCGAGAATCAGTTTGATTACCGCTGCGCGGTCGTCATACAGTCACACGATCTGACGGATTTCAACGACCGTATGGCCTGCATATCCGAGCTGACACAGCTTTTATCTACGCTGCATACCGACGTCGAGCGCGAGGTATATATCGGTCGGCTGGCTGAACGGCTCGAAGTAAGCAGAGAGAGCTTGAAAAGCGACGTACAGCGCCTGCGCAAGCGGCAGGAAAAGACGAAGGAAAAGGAAGCCTTCCGACGCGAGGTGCAGAAAACGGCAGGCTGGGGTGACCGGATCAATCCCGACAGGGGAAGGATGCGGCGCGCAGCAGCCGCTGAGGAGGCGATTCTCGGTATGCTGCTGCTATTCCCCGAGCTGTTCTCCGATGCGCGTGCGCCCTTTGGAGGGGTGCCCGGAATCACGGAGGACGATTTCCTGACGTCCTTCAATCGCCGTGTGTTTACGTTCTTTGCTCAGTGCATGGATGCGCGCGGACGTTTTGATATGGGATATCTCGGGGAGGCGTTCTCGGAGGAGGAGATCGGACGTATTGCCGGAATGCAGGTCACGCGCGCCGCGCTGACAGACAACGGTACGGCCGAGCTGCGCAGCAATCTCGCCGCATTGCGCGAGGAAGGTGCAAAACAGAGGCTTTTGGAACAGGAGTCGCTGTCAAACGAGGACCTGGCGGCGCTGATCCGCGAAAAACGCGGCAAGCAGCAATAATTTTGTGAACAGGCGGTTCCTGCAAACGTGCAGGCTTCCGTTACGGTTTTGCGGCACGGCACCGTGCCGGGACTGATTGAATCATTCAACATCGCAAGAAAGGACGCTCCCGCTGGTCGGGGGCAAGGGTACGAGAGCATGAGTACATTGGAGCAAAAGAGCGTTTCAGAGCAGGATGAGCTCGATAGAGGCAAGGGCTACGAGATCAAGGAGCTTATCAAGCGCGGTAAGTCAAAGGGCACGCTTTCTCAGGGCGAAATCATGGAGGCTCTTGAGGACGTTGATTACGATATCGAGCAGATCGAAAAATTCTACGATACGCTCGAAAATATGGGCATTGAGATCACCGGCTATATGGATTCTCCCGACTTTGATCTTGAGAATGAGGTCGCCCAGCTTGAATCGGCTGAGGAAATGGAGAAAATGCTCATTCAGGAAGGCCTTGCCATCGATGATCCGGTGCGTATGTACCTGAAGGAGATCGGTAAGGTTCAGCTTCTTGACAGCGATGCGGAGCAGAATCTTGCTGAGGTCATGTATGACGGTAAGCGCGCCAAGGAGGAGCTCCACCGCGTAGAGAAGGAAGGCCGTGAATTGGATGCGGATGCGCTTGCTGCACTGAAAAAGCGCAGACGCGACGGCATCAATGCGGAAAAGCAGCTTGTGGAATCCAACCTTCGGCTTGTCGTTTCCATTGCGAAGCGCTATGTTGGTAAGGGTATGTTCTTCCTTGACCTGATTCAAGAGGGTAACCTCGGTCTGATGAAGGCTGTGGACAAGTTCGATTACAAGAAGGGCTACAAGTTTTCAACGTATGCGACTTGGTGGATCAGACAGGCGATCACGCGTGCCATTGCCGATCAGGCAAGAACGATCCGTATCCCCGTCCACATGGTTGAAACGATTCATAAGGTTTCCCGTGTATCTAGACAACTCTTGCAGGAGAACGGCCGTGAGGCAACCGCCGAGGAGATTGCGGCAGAAATGGATATGAGTCCCGATAAGGTCCGCGAGATTATGAAGATTGCGCAGGATCCCGTTTCTCTGGAAACACCCATCGGTGAGGAGGAGGACAGCCATCTTGGTGATTTCATTGAGGACGATACCTCTCCCGCGCCGGCAGAGGCGGCTTCTTACACGCTTCTGCGCGAGCAGCTTTGCGAGGTGCTTTCCACGCTGACGTCCAGAGAGGAGGAGGTGCTCAAGCTGCGCTTTGGCCTCAAGGACGGTCGCACCCGCACGCTTGAGGAGGTCGGTAAGGTCTTCAATATCACCCGTGAGCGTATCCGTCAGATCGAAGCGAAGGCGCTCAGAAAGCTCCGTCACCCGAGCCGCTCCAAGAGATTGAAGGATTATCTTGATTAAAAACAAATACTTTGTTGACTTGCACGAAATCACACACCAAAATTTGTGAAAATTCACCAAAGATTTTGACGCGATGTTTAAAACGCGGCGGGGCTTTTTGATAAAATGCCGGAAATTTGCGTGTATATAGCGCCCGAAGTCGTCCTTATGGGGCTGTTTTGTCAGATGTATTTGTAAACAAATGATAACAACCCTTGACATTGGTGCAATTTTGGTGTAAAATATATACGGTTCATAATTCGTTTATGTTAACAGGAGGATTATCTATATGAAGAAGAAACTGCTCAGCCTCGTGCTTCTCGCAGGCTTGATTCTGTCTACGCTCACAGGCTGCGGTGCCTCTGCAAAGGAAGAGGAAGACACCACGATTGAGCCTGCTCATATGACAACAACGATTACCTTGACCGCCATCACCGGTGAGTCAACGACTCCCGAGGCGATTGAAAAGGTGCAGGCTGCATTCAATAAGCTGACCAAATCCGAGTACAAGACGCAGGTTATTTTCCAGCTCAAGACGGAAGAGGAATACCTCAAATACGTCGAGGAGCAGGCAAAGCTCATCGAGGAAAGAATCAAGGCTGAAGAAGAAGCTGAAAAGAAGGCCAAGGAAGAAGCAAAGAAGAAGAAGGAAGAAGAGAAGCTTGCCAACGCGAATAAGAAAAAGAAGCCCGGCAAGTGGAACACGACTACAAAGGCTGAAACTGAGGATACTGCTGAGGAAACGCAGGAGATGACGGTTGACGAGTTTGGTCGTCCCGTTGCAAAGTACCCGGATCTCGAAGGTCCGAGCCTGGATATTCTTTTCATT
>JAGBZV010000141.1 GCA_017628075.1 Clostridia bacterium | reverse complement strand
TTGTGTATCGTTACACCAACCGTTCGGTGTGAAGGCTTACGCAATTACGTCAAACACGTGCGGCCGCGCATCCGGTTTTTGCTCTGTCACCGTAATCGCACCAAGGAACCGCTCCTCTGCCGCATCCAGCAGTACCTCCCTTGAGGTATACAGCACCGCAAGCGCCTCACCTGCACGCACAGGCTCTCCAACCTTCTTCAACAGACGGATACCAGCCAAAAAATCGATTGCATCATCCTTTGTTCTGCGTCCCGCACCAAGCTGCATGGCACACAGCCCGATCTGCTCCGCGTGCATACGCCCGACATATCCGTCCGATGCGCAGACAACCGTGCGGCGGTATGCGGCTTCGGCTCTGCGGCCGGGATCGGTCAGCCATCGTCTGTCGCCGCCCTGCTCCGTGATCCATTCCACGAATTTTTCATACACCGCGCCGCACCGCCACGCCCGCTCGGCAAGTCGGTACCCCTCCTCCGGAGAATAACCGTGCACAGCAGACGCCATATATGCCGCAAGCGTCAGCGAAACCTCGCGCAGATCCTCAAGTCCCGTATCGTCTCCGGAAAGGAAGGTCAGCACCTCCTCCAGCTCCAGCGCATTGCCGACCGTACGTCCAAGCGGCTGATCCATATCGGTAATCACCGCCGCCGTGCGCCGTCCGGCACGCACGCCGATGTCAACCATCGCACGCGCAAGCGCCCGGGCGTCCTCATCCGTCTTCATGAACGCCCCCGAGCCCACCGTTACGTCGAGAACGATGGCCGCCGTTCCCGCGGCGAGCTTCTTTGACATGATGCTGGAAGCAATCAGCGGAAGGGAATCCACCGTCGCCGTTACGTCGCGCAGCGCGTACAGCATCTTATCCGCCGGCGCAATCTCACCGGTTGCACCGATGACGCTGACGCCGATACGGCGCACCTGCTCGCGGAATTCCACCTCGGCAAGTGCCGTCCTGTATCCCGGTATCGCCTCCAGCTTGTCAATCGTACCGCCCGTATGCCCAAGCCCTCTGCCGGACATCTTGGCCGTCTTGCAGCCGAGCACCGCCGCCATCGGCGCAACGATAAACGTCGTCTTGTCACCGACGCCGCCCGTCGAATGCTTATCCGCGGACAAATGCCCGAATTCCGTCAGGTCCACAACGTCGCCCGAATGCAGCATGGCATCAGTCAGCGCCGCTGTTTCAGCACCGTCCATTCCGCGCAGGCAAATCGCCATCAGCATCGCGGACATCTGATAATCAGGGATCTCCCCGCAGGTGTAGCCCCGGATCATCTCCCGGATCTCTCCCTCTGAAAGTATACCGCCGTCACGCTTTGCGGCAATCAGATCATACATGGAACGCATCGTATCCCTCCCGTTATCATTTTGTTATCATCATACACAGTCCTGTGTGAAAGTCAAGTGCTTTTTATAAATCACCCGCACCGTCATAAAGCAAGCCGGGAGCCGTCCGTATCAGCGGACACTCCCGACGTCAAATTTACCGCTTGATATGATCCGGCCCAAAGCTTTCAGGCAACAGCTCGGAAAGCGTGTATTCATCGTATCCGCCGTCATATCCGAGCAGAATCAGCAGCGCATCCGGATCGCAGAACTCTCTGAGCGCCTGTCTGCAAACGCCGCACGGCGCGCACGGAGATGCCGTTGCTCCATGCATCCCGCCCACGATCGCAATCGCGGAAAAGGCGCGCTCGCCCTCGCTCACAGCCTTAAACAGCGCAACACGCTCCGCACAGCAGGTCGGAGAATACGCCGCATTTTCAATATTGCAGCCAAGGTATACCTTGCCCGAGGCACCGAGAAGCGCCGCACCGACGGTATGGTGCGAATACGGTGCGTATGCACAAAGCATTGCCTCACGCGCCAGCGCAACAAGCTCCGTCCCTGTCATACCGCAGCATCCTCACACAGCAGATCAGCAAAGCTCTCCCCTGCGATCGCCGTTTCACAGCCAAGCAGATCGCAGACGGTTTTTCCGATATCGGCAAAGCTCGTGCGCGTTCCAAGCGGTACGGGCGAAATTCTTTTTCCATAAACGAGAAGCGGCGTATATTCACGGGTATGATCGGTGCTCTCGCTTGCCGGATCACAGCCGTGATCGGCGGTGATGATGAGCGCATCGTCCTCACCAAGCTTCTCAAGAAAGGCAGACAGCCACGCATCAAAGGCAGCAAATCCGCGTGCATAGCCCGCAACGTCGTTGCGGTGGCCCCACAGCTGGTCAAAGTCAACCAGATTGATAAAGCACAGGCCGTTGAACTTCTTTGTGACCATCAGGTCCGCCGCCGCCATGCCCTCCTCATTGGAATGTGTCAGAATCGACTGCGTTACACCGCGTCCGAGGAAAATGTCCGAGATCTTGCCTACCGCAATTACGTCCTGTCCCGCACGGCTGACCGCATCCAGCATCGTCGGTCCGGGCGGCTCCAGGGAAAAGTCGCGGCGGTTTTCCGTGCGGTAGAAATTCCCGGGATCACCGGCAAACGGGCGTGCAATGACACGCGCCACACTGTGCTCCCCGATCAGCAAACGGCGCGCCGCACGGCAGTACGCATACAAGGTCTGCACCGGAACGATGTCCTCGTGCGCGGCGATCTGAAACACGCTGTCCGCAGACGTATACACAATCAGATCTCCGGTGAGCATATGTGCTTCTCCAAAGCGGCGGATGCAGTCCACGCCAGAATACGGACGGTTGCACAGCACACCGCGCCCCGTAATGGCCTCAAACGGCTCCAGGATCTCGCGCGGAAAGCCATCCGGATAGGTCGGAAACGGCTTGGGAGAAGGCAGACCTGCAATTTCCCAATGACCGACGGTAGTGTCCTTACCTGCCGACACCTCGGCGCAGCGGCCAAACGCCGCGCGCGGCGCATCCACCGGCCCGAGCGCTTCCATGCCCGGAATGTTGGCGTAGCCCAGCGTACGCATGGTATCCGCACGAAAATCCGGGTGTGCGGAAATATGGTACGCAGTATGTGCGCCGGCATCTCCCCATGCAGCAGCATCCGGAAGTGCACCGGCACCTACAGAATCCAATACGATCAGAAACACTCGCTTCATCGCAAATCCTCCCTGTGCTTATCTTTCATCGGTTTTATTATATCAAAGATTTCTGCGTTTGTAAAGAGATTGCCATCAAAAACAAAAAAAATTTGCCCCGTGCCCTCTTTTGCAATTCTTTTTTTCGGAGGTTATAGACAAGCGGGACAAACTGTGATATAATACA
>JAGBZV010000002.1 GCA_017628075.1 Clostridia bacterium | reverse complement strand
CTTTGTTAACACGGCTGTCACTTCCGTTTCCTCTGCTTTCATCGATGCCTCTGCTATGATCTCTCCCTGGTAGGAATCCACCCTCACCCGAACAGTAAGGCTTGAGTATGCACAAATCGACGCAGTCAGCGTCTTTGCAGACGCCTCGGTTCCAAATTGCAAATACCGATAACCAAGTACGGTCCCGTTCGTAATATCCTTTACCGCCACCTCGTCAAGTGCATCTTCATCCCATACCGTTGATACGTACGTTTTCTGCGTGCCTCCGCTGATATGGCAGGTGTACGCAGCTGAAATGATGCTGAATGCGTCCAGGCCGTTTGTATGGGGGCCTTGCGACGTCATTTCAACCGGCTGCTGCGCAACGGGAATACCGTCTTCATACGTAATCCGGCCGATGAAAACGTTGCCGTCCGGATCCATTGCAACGTCAATCGGCTCAAGCATCGCTTGGCGCGCCGTGCTGTTACAGTTTAACCCGGTATGTCTATGGTAGAAAACATACCATTGTCCGTCGATTTCTGCCAAACCGCCGTGGTTGTTTCCGTGCTCGTAGGTTGACATCCTGCTGCCGTCCGGAAGCGAAACCACCTCTCCGCAGTTATAGCTGATATCGCCGCCGCGCTTATAGCCGGTAAGCGGATGATCGCTGTAGTGGTAGGAAAGAAACATGGAGGTCCACTCGTTCAGTCCGTACGCAGGAAGCGGAGCGCTGCAAAACTTGGAATATACGAATACATATTTTCCGTTGATCTTTCTCGGAGATGCGGCCTCGTAAAAACCGTCATCCGGATTCTCAAATTCATCCTTCTCCGTCCAATCCGTTCTGCAATGGCCGATAAAGTTCTCGTGCAGAGTCCCTTCCTTAATCGTCGCCATGTCATCATTCAACTGTGCACAGCACGCCTTCCCAAATCCCCAATAGGCGTACACACTGCCGTCGTCGTCTACCAGAATTCCGACATCTCCACCGATAACGCGACCGCTTGCATCATGTCCAAGCTCGGTCAGAACTGTATCGGTAAACGGACCTGCGGGATTTTTACTCTTTGATACAGTAATTCTCAGATTAGAATTCTCGGCTGCGTACAGATAAAACGTGTCACCCTTTTGAACAACATCAGGCGCAAACAAAGGATTCCCGTTCGGTGATTCATAACATACTCCGTGGTATGTCCAATTCGTCAGATCATCCACTGAGGCACTCCATACCACATAATCCATGCCACATGGATATATTCTCTGTGTATCGTGAGAGCCGTAGACATACACACGCTTTTCTCCATTATATTCAAACACACGCGGCTCACCATCGGGCACGTGTTCCCAGAGAGGCATGTACGGATTCGCGCTTTTGATTCTGTTCTTTGTGTTCATCATGATATTCTGACGGTTCCTTTCAGTATTAAGATGAAATCATTGGTGGATTTTCAATAACGCAATACCAGGCAAGCGGTTCGAGTGCGATGCTGCGTGCAGACTCAGATCGGACACTCAAGCACTCGGGTACCGAACGCGCGGTAGACAGGCTCCCAAACGTCAAACTGAAATGCAATGTTGTCTGCCGTATGGCAGTCACTTGAGAAGATGATCGCCCCGCCCTGCGATGCAATATAGCGCATGATTGGCATGGCAGGATACGGGATCGTTCTGTAACCGCGAGAAATCGCACCCGTATTGATCTCAAACGGTTTCCCGTACGGAATCAAACGATCAATGGCATCGGTATATGCACGCCGATAGCGCGGATGCGTAAAATCCAGCGGGCATCCGATCTCGGAAAACTTTGAAATCAGATCTATATGACCGATGATATCCGCACCGGTCTTCTCAACGACATCCCCGACGCAGCGGAAATACGATTCCGCCGCCGCATAGATATCACCGCCAAAGCCGTCACGGATACACGCAGAAAGGATCTCGGCGCTTTCATCAATGGGCGAAAAAGAGCCGTCCTCCATCAGCAAATAATGACAGGAGCCAATCACGTAATCAAATTCAGCAATCGGCTTCCCCGCATGATACTCCTGCTCGACTCCGCAGAGAATACGGATATCGTTCTGATACGTTTTCTTCAATGCCCCGATAGACGCACGGTATTTTTCAGTAGCCTCGCGTGTCATACAATAGGAATCGTCGAATTCGGTAAAGCCATGCCCAGAAAAACCAATAGTTTTGAGCCCGCATTCAATTGCAGCACGCACGACTTCCTCGGCCGTGGATTTTCCGTCACAATACGTTGTATGGATATGAAAATCCGAGAGAATCATTAGACCATTTTCTCCTGCTTTACCTTATGGTCGATGATGTGACGTGAAGCAAGCTCGCGGTGTACGTCCTCGAGTGAAATGCCCATTTCCACCATCATGACCATAACGTGATACGCAAGATCAGCAATCTCATACACCGTTTCGCGCTTGTCATCGGCCTTTGCGGCAATGATGACCTCCGTTGATTCCTCGCCGATCTTTTTCAGTATCTTATCAATGCCGCGCTCAAAGAGATACGTCGTATAAGAGCCCTCAGGCTTGGTGCGCTTTCTTTCCTCAAGCAGGTCCATCAGGCCCTCGAGTGCAAACGCATGGCGCTCCTCGCTCTGGAAAATAGGCTGGGTAAAGCAGGAATCCGTTCCGAGATGACACGCAGGTCCATCCTTTTCCACAAGCACAACCAGCGCATCGCCGTCGCAGTCCGCGGTGATGGAAACGATATGCTGATAATTTCCGCTCGTCTCACCCTTCAGCCACAGCTCTTGTCTGGAGCGGCTCCAAAGACAGGTAAGCTGACGCTCCATCGAAACTGCAAGGCTTTCCTTGTTCATATATGCAAGTGTCAAAACCTTGCCGGAAATCGCATCGACAAGGATCGCGGGAATCAAACCGTTCCCGTCAAATTTCAGATCGTTGATTGTCATGATATACCTCTTTATATTCTCATAGGAATTCCGTCGTCAGCGAGTGCGCGCTTCAGATCGGGAATAGCAACCTCACCGAAATGGAAGATTGAGGCCGCAAGCCCCGCATCCACGCCGGGAAGGGTTTGAAACAACGTACGGAAGTCATCGATTCCGCCGGCACCGCCGGAGGCAATCACAGGGACGTCTACCGCACGGCAGACCGCATCCAGCATCTCAAGATCAAATCCACGCTTGACACCGTCCGTGTCAATGGAATTGAGCACAACCTCTCCTGCCCCGGAGCCGACGCAGCGGCGGATCCATTCAATGGCCTCCATGCCGGTATTTTCGCGGCCGCCCTTAGCAAACACGCGGAAAACACCGTCCACACGCTTGACGTCAGCAGAAATAACAACACACTGATTACCGTAACGCTTTGCCGCTTCATAGATCAGTGACGGATTCCTGATGGCACCGGAATTGACAGAAACCTTATCGGCGCCGCACTTCAGGACGCGATCAAAGTCACTCAGCGTATTGATGCCGCCACCCACGGTCAGCGGAATGAAAATTTTACGCGCGACCTCGCAAAGAATATCCACAAACAGTGCACGTCCCTCGGCAGATGCGGTGATATCGTAGAACACAAGCTCGTCCGCACCGCAGTCGGAATAATACTGTGCAAGTGCAACGGGAGAGGAAACGTCGCTCAGACCAAGAAAATTAACGCCCTTGACAACGCGTCCATCCTTAACGTCAAGACATGGAATAATACGCTTTGTAATCATTTCGCCACCTCAATCGCATCCCGGAGTGAGATCGCACCCGTGTAATATGCACGTCCGATAATCGCACCGTGCAGATGCATTTCCGAGAGCGCGCGCACGTCATCCACGGATGACACTCCGCCCGAGGCGATAAAGTCCATCCGATACGTATTTGACAGGTGCCGGTACAGATCGCGGTTGGTTCCCATCATAGCGCCGTCCTTTGAAATATCGGTACAGATCATAGTCGATATGCCGATATCCTGCATTTTCGAAACGAAAGCATCCACCGTCAACGCAGATTTCTCGGT
>JAGBZV010000140.1 GCA_017628075.1 Clostridia bacterium | reverse complement strand
GGTAGGAGTATGAGGGTTCATCACGTATCCGTCTTCTTCGGTGAAGATGTATCCGAGATTCTGCCAAGCATTGCCGAGGAAGGAGGCATGGCGTTCTTGATGTTCTTTATATTCCCGCAGGGTATTGCATAGACGCTCGGGAATCGCGATTGTGCGGATACTGCATTGAGATTTTGGCGCTTTTTCAAGTGCCTTTTCGTTTTTTGGCTTGTAAATGCTTCGCTTGACCGAGAGTATCTGCATATCCAAGTCCACGTCCTCCCATTTCAGACCTACGATCTCACCGCGTCGAAGCCCTGTGAAGAGTGCCACTTCCACAAGGGTGCGTATGTGGATCGGCTCGGTTTCGGTTGCTTGCAGTATTTCGGTTACTTCTTCCATCGTGAAGGCTTCGACTTCCGGGGTGTCAGCCTTTGGGAACTCGATACGGCGGGATATACCCACATCTTCGTCGATATACTCCATCTTATAGGCGAGGGTGAGAATGGAGCGAAGAACCGTTGTGTAGCGTTTGACAGTGGAGGGAGCTATGTGTCCTTCAGCTCCGTCCCCGCGAGGCTTTTCGTTATAGAGGTATTGGATGAATTGTTGGATGTGGTGTGTGCGGATGTCCCTCATCCTCATTGTGCCGAACATTGGAATCAGCATTTCCTTCACAACGTTTTCGTAGAAGGGATAGGTTGTAGGTGCGAGTGTTGATTTCTTGACCTCAAGGTATTTTTCGCAGAATTCTGCGAATCGGATTCTGTCGGGGCGCTCCTGAATACCATACAGCTCGATTTCTTCCTCGAAGGCTTTTACAAAGGCGTCGATCTCCTTGTTGAGCTTTTGATAGGAGAGGTTGGGTTTGGAAGGCTTGAAAATTTTTGATTTGCTGATCGGCTTTCCTGCCGCATCGCTTCCGCAACTGATGCGGATCAAGTACGTTCCGTTTGATTTTGGTGTAATGTTTGCCATCTTTTTGTGCTCCTTTCGCATTTTTAGCGCTTAATTTTGTACCAAGAAAACGGGGAAAATCCTTTGTTTTCAAGGCTTTTTAGGCAGTGGCCTCTACCGACCTGTGAAACGTACCGTTTGAACCTATGTACCAAATTATGTACCAACTCGATTTTTCGCTGTTTTCGGAGCATTTTTTCGGAGCACGATATAAAAAAATTCCGCACCCGAAAGTGCGGAAAACCCTTGTAAAATAAAGATAAACGGAGGATTTACATCCTCCGTTTACTTGGTCTGAGTGACAAGACTTGAACTTGCGGCCTCTACCACCCCAAGGTAGCGCGCTACCAACTGCGCTACACCCAGACATCTTTATGGGGTTGTTTCTGGCTTTCACCATGAAATATTATACCATATTACGTGCGATTTGTCAAGAGAAAAATGAAAATAAATTGAATTTTTTTGAAAAAACTTCAACATTTCTTCCGTAAAAAGGCGATGGTGCGCTGCAGAGCCTCATGCGCCGTGGGCAGCAGCGCGGAGCATCGCAATTTCTGCGGCATATCCGTCGTTGTCCTTCTGCGGAGTCTCAAGATAGAAGGGAAGATGGGAGAGCTTCGGATGGGTAATCACACGAATGATTGCATCGCGGCCAATGTGGCCTTCACCAATGCAGGCATGACGGTCCTTGTGTGCGCCCGGAGGGTTCATGCTGTCGTTGATGTGCATGGCACGCAGGCGATTGAGTCCGATGATTGCATCAAACTGCTCCAGAACACCGTCCAGATCGTCAATGATGTCGTAGCCGCCATCGGATACGTGACAGGTATCCATGCAGATGCCAAGCTTATCAGAGAGCTCTACGCGGTCAATGATGGCACGCAGCTCCTCAAAGGTGCTTCCGACCTCGCTGCCTTTTCCGGCCATTGTTTCGAGCAGTACCGTGGTGGTTTGATTGGGCGTGAGGACTCTGTTAAGCATATCAGAGATCAGCGAAATGCCTTTTTCCGTGCCCTGCTTGACATGGCTTCCGGGGTGAAAGTTATACAAATTGCCAGGCGTATATTCCATGCGCCGCAGGTCGTCACGCATCGTGCTCTCGCAGAATTCAAGAACTCTGGGATCGGCGGCGGCTGCGTTGAGGGTATAGGGGGCATGTGCGAGAATGACGGAGATGCCGTGCTCCGCACAGTATGTGTGAAAAGCGGTAATATCCGCCTCGTCAACGGGCTTTGCGGTACCGCCGCGCGGATTCCGTGTGAAGAACTGAAACGTATTTGCGCCGATCCGGACACTTTCCTTTGCCATGGCAAGGTAGCCGCCGGATGCAGATAAATGACAGCCGATGGTAAGCATAAATCACCTGTGCTTTCCGCGAGAGAAAGCTTCCTTTTTCGGATTGCGGGATGGGCTTGTTAGTCGATGATATAGACGCGCATATTGCGGATGCCAAACTGCATCATTTCTGCAATAGAGCATTCCATGAAGATATCAATGTGGTATCCCTTGATACCGCCGCCGATGTCGTCGGCAGAGCAATAGCCGTAATCGCCATAGTCGCCCTTGACGTAGACCTTCGTGCCAAGCGGGATCACGGTAGGATCTACGGCAATGACGCCTTCCTTGGCAAGTGTTCCGGTATAGGTATAGCGCGGTTCATCGTAGCCGCCGTAGGCGGTTGCGGTAACGTCGATGTAGTAGGAATATTCGAACGTTCCTGACTTTCCGGAAACGACACCGCCGACGCCGCGACGGAGAACCTCGTCAATCGGCTCCTCAACGGTTTCAGAGTCAAGAACGTCGGTCATAACAAGCTCGCCGTTTTCATATCGGCGGCGCTGAAGCTGCTTGGCAATACCGTTTTTGCCGTAGGACACACGCGCAGTCGTTCCGCGCGGAATCGTGCGGACATCCTCATATACCGTTCCGTACGGAACGGAAACGATCTCCTCGCTTTCCTCGTAGGTCACGACGGTAACAGAGATCTGCGTGTTTTCGTCAACCACGGTGTCGAGAGCGGGGGTAATGATATCGTCGGGGGAGTATGCGTAGCCGATATCGTTAAGGACCTCGGCGACGGTCATTGCCGTAGTATTCCAGGAAATGGCCTGTCCCGTCCCAATCTGAACGGAAACGGAGCAGCGTACCTCATCGATGGAAAGTGCGGGATTTCCTGTGGGAGTGAGCGGCTTTTCTGCTTCCGTATACGGGGTTACTGCTGCATTGGGAGAATAGTGAAGCATGGTCTGGCTCATGCAGACGGTCATCACAACAGTCATCAGCACAAAAAAGAGCAGGGCACCGAAACGCTGTTTTCCGGCGGCGATGTCAGAGCTGTCTTTTGTGTATAGACGGCGGCGCTGTCTTCTCTGGCGCATCCAATCTAAAAACTCGCGCAGTGTCATATCGTGCTGCTTGGGATTTTGTTTTGACTTTGGCACAGCGGGCACTCCTTTCTTTATTCATCGTACTGCAACAGTATACCATAATTTCTTCGATTTGTCAAGTCCTGCGACTTTTGGTCGCACGGCAGTGCATTTGCAGGAAAGAAGAGGTGCTGCAAGCCAAACGCCTGCAGCACCTCCT
>JAGBZV010000139.1 GCA_017628075.1 Clostridia bacterium | reverse complement strand
GACCCCTGTTACCCGTACCACACAGAAAAAATCCGAACCTTATGCCCATGGGCAGTTGGTTCGGATTTCTCTTTGATGATCAATATAATACCACAAAAACACAGCTGTTGTACCCTGCGACAATATAGTCAAGATCACGTCGGTGGATCACATCAGCGGGACAGTCAAAAGGAGAGACGTGATTGAAATGAGAATGAATATCGATAGGAGCGTGGGTGAATTCAGGCAGATTCATAAGATGGCGCCTCCGTCTCCATCGTTTTTTGCTGTTCCGCATACAGCTGACGTACACGGAAGAAACCGATGGTCACGCAGATCAGTGAATAGCAGGCGTAGATAACGTACGTGATCTGTTCAGGATGGTTGACAGCAACGGAAATATCAAGACAAATAGTAACAAGTCCGGACGGCAGCATCAGCCATGAATATTCCACAAACGAAAGCAGCGTCAGAATCGAAATGAGAATGCCAAGCATGGAAGACAAACTGTCAAGCAAGCTGTAGCTCGAACCGATCGTATTCAAAATCAGACATAGAGCTGTCACCGCCGCACCGTATCCAACAAACACTGCGACACGCCATCTCCATGACATCACACGGAACTGCGTGGAATCCTTATACTTATGGCGGCTCCATCTGACAAAGGTGAGAAGCTGTACCGGACAGGAGAATAAAAGTGCATAGCCTGCTGTTGCATACAACCCGAGATACAGATAGACAATCATATATAAAAGCGAGTTGAAGCCGCCAAGCAGCGGAGCAAAGCGATTCGCCCGCGATTGCAGTAGACCGATAACAAGGGAAATATACAACGGCAGGATACGGATCACACTTTGGTGAAAAACGATACCAGTTACCGTAATCAGTACTGCTGTGAGTCCCATCAAGCACAGCTTTGATGCATTTTCTTTTGCAAACGATTTGAAATTCATGTCATATCTGCTCCATTATTCTCAAAAATATGTTGGTTGCGGTATTCCGTCGGCGTGATATTTTCCGCAGAGCGAAAAGCACGAATCAGCGCAAGTGTGCTGGAAAAACCGCTTTGCCGTGCGACATTCTCCAAAGTTGTTTCCGATTCCTGAACCAGAAGCTCCTTCGCTGTTGACAGCATTTTATCACGTCGGATGTTCGTCAGGCTGTCACCATAGATATTTTGGATTTTGCGTGCTGTATGACGGTAAGAATAACCGAGAACGCGCGAAATATCTTCAAGTGAATAGCTTGGTTCATTGATCATACAGTCGAGGGCGACCATTGGATCGATGTCTCGCTTTTCCTGTTCCAAATATTGCGGCATCTCAAACCCGTGGATTGTGTCAAACAGTTCGTACAACAGCGGATAAATTTCCGTCAACTGTCTGCATTGCATCCTCATCCCACAACCGCGCTCATCAAATCCATCCAGATACGCCAGCAATCGATGGTACAGGCACTCCGATAACAATATCGGTGTACAGGCTGCAAGCTGTAACGCTGCAAGAAAATACGGATAACAACAGATCTCTCCTTCTGTCAACTCCAACGTCAATCCAAAAGCGCGCGCTTCAGTCCCACTCTGTTGAGCGGCACTGTCAAACGGATGATGCTCCTGTCGTGGTGGAATAATGAGCATCTGATGCTCCTGCAGGTGTATGGTACGATCACCGATTGTAAAATACGCATCGCCTTTTATCAAGACATGGAATTCATAATACACGTGCATATGAATCAGTTTATTACCCTCTGCTTGAGGAGTAGGCTCAGTATAACTGATACGGAACAGCTTCAGCGCCGCATCTCCTATCACAGCCTGCGACTGTGTTAAAATGATATCCTTCTTCTGCATTTATCCACATCCTTTGTTTAATTATATCATAGAATGTCATTCAATGCAATATCATATTCTGACACAATTGATTGCTTTTGTCGCATTGTAAAGATTGAACAGAAACTTGTGAACGCAAGCAAAAGATTACATTTAATTAAGAGGAACGTCCAAAGGCGACTCCCTTTTCAAATAGTAAGGAGGCTTTCAATCCGTGTATGTTTGATCCCGAAAACCCACAGTTTCCCCAATCTCATGAGAAATACGGTTTTTCCCTGCCGGCAGCTGTACTATAGACCCATTTTTTTCGGGATTCATGGCGCTTTTCTCTTGCACATCTGTTTCAGTTGTGCTATAATAATAGATAGTAGAGTGCGCACATGGTTGCGCAAGCTTTTCAATATGACAGAAAAAGGGAGTACTCCTATGAAAGTTGTTCTCGACCACGTCACAAAAGCATTTCCCAACCGCAATAAAAAGCTCAAGCAGGATGTGATCGCCGTTTCCGATTTCACGTATGAAATCCCGGACGGCTCGCTGATCGGACTGCTCGGCCCCTCCGGCTGCGGCAAATCAACGACTCTGAATCTCATCAGCGGTCTTCTGACTCCAACCTCCGGCAGAATTCTGTTCGGCGATGAGGACGTAACAGATTTTTCTCCCGAGCACCGCGGAATCGGTCTTGTTTTCCAGAATTACGCCCTGTATCCGCATATGACCGTCGCGGAAAACATCATGTTCCCTCTTGGAAATCTACGCGGAAAGGATAAAATGTCACGCGCTGAAATGCGCAGGAAAGCAGAAGAAATCGCCGCACTCGTGCAAATCGAAGCATACATGGACCGCAAGCCCTCCGAGCTTTCAGGCGGTCAGCAGCAGCGCGTTGCCATTGCACGCGCACTCGTTAAAATGCCGCGCGTTTTGCTGTTGGACGAGCCCCTCTCCAACCTCGATGCCCGTCTGCGCCTGCAGACGCGAGAGGAGATCCATCGGATCCAGCGGCAGACCGGCATCACAACGATCTTCGTCACACACGACCAGGAGGAAGCAATGAGCATATCCGATGCCATCGTTGTTATGCGCGACGGTGTCGTTCAGCAGATCGGTGCGCCTCAGCAGGTCTACAACGATCCCTGCAATCTTTTCGTCGCAAAATTTCTCGGCACTCCGCCCATCAACGTTTTCGACGGCTCCGTTTCCGACGGCGCTCTGTATCTTGGTGAGGACCGTGTGCTCGATGTCCCGTGTGTCCCGGACGGCACATATTATGTCGGTATCCGTCCGGAGGGATTTGAGATCCGTGCAGACGGACCGATGCACGCCGCCCTCTCTGCGATTGAAGTCATGGGCCGTGACGTGTCCGTAGTCGCCGCTCACCCTGCCTGCACGACGGATACACTACGTGCAATCATAGATGCGGACGAAACGGTTGGGCTCCATGCCAATGAGATCCGCTTCTCTCTGAAGCCCTCCAAGGTCTGCCTGTTCGACCGCCGCACCGAGATCCGCGTTCGTACGGATAAATGAGGTGCTACAATGGAAAAAAATTCCCTGAAAGCATGGCTGTATCTGCTACCGGCAATCCTGTTTCTCGGTGTCTTTCTCGTGTATCCTCTCGTCGACGTCTTTATTTATTCATTTGAGGAAGGATATAATTCAGCCTCACAGACGTACTTTGGTATCGGTACGTATAATTTTTCCTACGTGCTGCACGATCCGTATTTTCTGCAGGCACTCAAGAATACCCTCATTCTCGTGCTGATCACCGTCCCCGTTTCCACAGCTCTTGCACTGCTGATCTCCGTGGGACTATCCTCGATCCCTCACCTCAAGCAGCTCTATCAGACCGTCTTTTTCCTTCCGTACGTCACAAATACGCTTGCCGTCGGTCTTGTGTTTATGATCCTGTTTGCAAAAACGGAATACTCGGATGGCCTTGTCAACGTACTGCTCTCCCTATTTGGGATGACACCCGTAGACTTCCTTGACGGCCCGTATGCCGCGAAAATGCTCGTCCTATGCATCTATACCGTCTGGATCGTTCTCCCGTTTAAGATTCTGATTCTGACCTCTGCACTTGCATCGGTCAAGGCAGACTACTACAACGCTGCGCGCATAGACGGCACGCCGCGCCTGCGCGTGTTTACACGCATTACGCTTCCGATGATCTCCCCCATGCTCTTCTATCTGATCATCACCGGTTTCATAGGTGCATTCAAGGCGTACTCCGACGCCGTTGCACTGTTCGGCACAAATCTCAATACTGCAGAAATGAATACCATCGTCGGTTACGTCTACGATATGCTTTACGGCGATTCCGGAGGATATCCGTCCTATGCTTCTGCGGCAGCGGTCATCCTTTTTGCTATCGTTCTGACCATTACCGTAATCAATCTGCTCATCAGCCGTAAGCACGTACATTATTGAAAGGAGGCGCTCATCAAATGACTTGTCCTACCCCTACAACACCTCAAAACGTCCGGCGGACCACGGATGGTGCGTCCGTACGCCGTCGCGTTCTTCACGGGTGTATTTATGTTCTGCTCTCTGTTTGGGCGCTTATCGTACTCTTTCCCTTCTACTGGATGCTCGTTACCTCCATCAAAAGCTACGGATCCTATAATGCAGAGCACATCCCGACGCTCTTTCCCTCGTCCCCCACACTTGAAAACTATATGGATGCCTTTACGGCAGTTCCGCTTGCAGACTATTTTCTGAACACGCTGATCTTCACTACCGTGACAACCGCCCTGATGCTTATCATCATCATTCCTGCGGCATTTGCTTTTTCCCGCCTGCAGTTTCGAGGCAAGAACGTGCTGTTTACACTGTTTCTGTCCTTGATGATGATTCCGAGCGAGCTCGTGGTAATCACAAACTTCGTGACCGTTACCAATCTTGAGCTGCGCAATACATTCGCAGGCCTGATTTTGCCATCCGCAGCCTCCGTTTTCTATATTTATCTGCTCAAGGAAAACTTTTCGCAGATTCCGGACGAGCTATACTGGGCAGCCAAGGTAGATGGCACAACGGATCTGAAATATCTGCTCCGCGTAATGCTCCCCATCTGTCGCCCCACCGTCGTGACCGTTACGATTCTGAAGATCATCGAATGCTGGAATTCCTACGTCTGGCCTCGGCTTGTCACGGATGAGGAAGCATATTACCTGGTATCCGTCGGTATACAGGAAATTCGGGAAAACGGCTTCGGCCGAGAAAACATCCCCGCCATGATGGCGGCCGTTGTGGTCATCTCCGTGCCGCTGATCGTTCTGTTTTTGATCTTCCGGAAAAAGATCATGGAGGGTGTCGCAAGAGGAGGTACAAAGGGCTGATATGAAATGCAACCGAATTTATATATTTTCCATCCTGCTCGTGCTGGCTCTGCTTACACTTTGCAGCTGTCACGGCTCACGCAGTCTGCCGACATTTGTGATGCCTGATACATTTGATACCACGCGCACCTACGAGATCACGTTTTGGGCAAAAAATGATACCAATATCACCCAAACGAGGATCTATCAGAAGGCCATTGAGGATTTTCAAGCATTATATCCCAACATCCGTGTCAATCTGCGCCTATATACCAATTACGGAAACATATACAACGACGTCATTACCAATATTGCAACGAATACCACGCCAAACGTCTGCATTACCTATCCGGATCACATCGCAACCTACCGTATGGGGACGAATACCGTTGTAAACCTCGATACGCTGATGAACGATGCGGAGCTTGGCTTGGGCGGAAGCGCACTGCGCTTCTCGTCTCCGAAGCGGGAGGAGATCATACCGAAATATCTTTCCGAATGTATGATTGACGGCGCGCACTACGCGCTGCCGTATATGCGCTCCACGGAGGCTTGCTATATCAATAAGACGTACGTAGAAGCACTTGGGTATACCGTACCTGACGTTCTGACCTGGGACTTTATCTGGGAGGTTTCCGAGGCCGCGACTGCAAAAAACGAGGACGGACTCTTTTCTGTCAACGGCCAAAGCGTCCTGATCCCGTTTATCTACAAGTCGACGGATAACATGATGATCCAATACCTGGCGCAGTCGGATGCCGGATATTCCACAGATACCGGCGACATCCTCATCTTCAACGAGCAGACCGAGGACTTCCTCTACGAGATCGCCTCACACGTTCAGACAGGCGCGTTCTCTACGTTCAAGATCTCCAGTTATCCTGCGAACTTCCTGAATGCAGGCCAGTGCATCTTTGCAATAGACTCCACCGCTGGCGCAACCTGGATGGGATGTAACGCCCCTCTGGTCGACATCGCAGAGGAAAATTTAGTGCAATTCGAAACGGTCGTCCGCCCGATTCCGCAGTGCAATCCCGATGCTCCGGAGATGATCTCACAAGGACCGTCGGTGTGTATCTTCAACAAGAAGGATCCGCAGGAGGTGCTTGCATCCTGGCTGTTCACACAGTTCCTTCTGACAAACGAGGTACAGATCTCGTATGCACAAACGGAGGGCTACGTTCCCGTTACGCAGAGCGCACAGAACGATCCGGTATATACCGACTATCTCTCTCGTGCAGGCGAAGACAACGAGCTCTATTACGACGTCAAGATCGCAGCTTCCAGGCTGACTCTTGCCCACACCGAAAACACCTTCGTTACGCCCGTCTATAACGGTTCCGCTTCCCTGCGCGATGCTGCCGGACAAATGATCGAAAACGTCGCAAAGTCCGTCAGACGCAAGCAGGAAATCAACGACGCCTATATGGACAAATTGGAAAAAGACATCACCGCGCTTTATCGGCTCGGAGAGGGCGGGATCAGCGGCAATGACAAACGGGAGCTTGGCCCGATGCCCTCTGCCGCAGTCGGTCTTCTGACTGTGCTTTCCGTCACTTGGCTGGGTATCGGCGTGTACAGTGCCGCGCAGTGGCGCAGAAAAAGAAAATTTTTCCAAAACGATGCAAAAAAATGATGCAAACATATTGACTTTATCCCCAAAAGGGAGTATAATATAAGAAATCCGTTATCAGAACGGAACTAAATTTCCAAAGGAGTTTTACGCATATGAAAAAGGTAATTGCATTACTGATCGCCTGTGTACTCGTATTCGCTATGGTTTCCTGCGGCAGCACGAAAAAGGACGATGTCAAGTCTGAGGGTGTTATGACCTACGACGAATATATCGCAGCTGCACTCGATAGCGAGGTCACCATCGAAGCGTATGTTCAGGCAAAGCAGTCCTGGTGGGATAACAAGGTTACCGTTTACGCTCAGGACAAGGACGGCGCATACTTCTTGTATGAGCTGCAGTGCTCTGAAGAAGACAACGCTAAGCTCGTTCCCGGCACCAAGATCAAGGTTAAGGGCTATAAGGCCGAATGGTCAGGCGAAATTGAGATTATGGATGGCACCTTCGAAATCATGGAAGGCAACTGGATCGCAGAGGCACTCGATGCAACTGCGCTTCTCGCTTCTGAGGATCTCATCAAGCACCAGAACGAGTTCGTTTCATTCAAGGGCATGACCGTGGAAGCATCCACCGATGCAGACGGCAACGCTGTTCCTTTCCTTTACAACTGGGACGGCTCCGGTCAGCAGGGCGAGGATATCTACTTCAAGGCGTCTGTCAACGGTCAGACGTACACCTTCGTTCTTGAGAAGTACCTCACCGGTGCTGAGACCGATGTCTACAAGGCTGCTCAGGCACTTGCAATCGGCGATGTCATCGATATGGAAGGCTTCCTCTATTGGTATGAGGGCGCAAATCCCCACATCACCAAGATCACCAAGGTTCAGTAAATCACACACATACAGCGGGCACCGCGATTAAATCGCGGTGCCCGCTTACTTTTGTAAATCTTATGGGGTCTATAATAAATGTTGGGGTATGCCCCAAGAAAAAGGTTGAGCATATCTGAAAAATCTGATAAAATGTAGTTACCACACAAACACTTATCGGAGGAACAGATATGCTCAATCAATATTATACCGAAAAAATGCTGGGATTGCAAGAGATAACGGTAAAAAAGATCGAGAAGAATCACTGGCTGGAAAAATACCAACGCGAAACGAAGAGAACAACACTGTCAATTCTGAAAGAATGTACCACAGAAACAAATTATACAGCGATCGCGAAAAACTATGGAATATCTGCAGTTACTGTTGCAAGAAGATTCGACAGACTGCAGATAGCAGCTCCAAAGGAGCTGCCGCAAGTGCTTGGAATCGATGAATTTCGCGGGAACAGCGGTGGGGAAAAGTTTCAATGCATCCTGACGGATATCAAAAATCACCGCATTGCAGATATTCTTCCGACACGTTACGAGCGCGATCTGATCGACTATTTCAAGAAATACGACCGTAATTCCGTCAAATATTTTGTCAGTGATATGTACAAGCTGTATACAGAAATCGCAAAAACATACTTTCCCAATGCGTTATATGTGATCGACCGATATCACTGGGTTCGTCAGGCAACATGGGCGTTTGAGCATATTCGTAAAGAAATTCAAAAGAAGTTTTCTAAGAGCCACCATATCTATTTCAAGCATTCACGAAAACTGCTTCTGAAGCGCGCTTCAATGCTTTCTGAGGAAGAAAAGCAGCAGGTCAATATTATGCTGTATGCCTCTGCAGATCTGTCTAATGCTTATTTTCTGAAGGAGCAGCTCTATCGTATACTTGACACTATCAAAGACATTTCTGTTACAGACCATTCCATAGTCAAACAGGACTTCCGCGATTGGATCAAGGATGCGCTTGATTCCGATATTCCGTCTTTTGTCAATTGTGCACGTACCTATCAGCGATGGATCCTGCCGATTCTGAATTCTTTTGACTGTCCTTATTCCAACGGCTTTACCGAAGGATGCAATAACCGCATCAAAGTCCTCAAACG
>JAGBZV010000138.1 GCA_017628075.1 Clostridia bacterium | reverse complement strand
TGAGCTGAATGCCTATTACGAAGCCAACAAGGACGTATATTTTCTCGAACGCACAGAAAATACCGGGAATCACAATTCCATCGGATTCCTCGATGCCTGTGACAAATACGATGCCGAATACTTTGAGGATCAAATTCTTTTGATGATTCTCCTTGAGGAAGGTAGCGGCTCTGTTCGCCACGAGGTAAAGCGCGTTGGCACAAACGCAGATAAGGTGTTTGTTGATATCAAATCCATTGTTCCTGAAATCGGTACTGCCGATATGGCCGAATGGCACGTTTTGATCGAGCCGGAGGCTGGTGTTGATATAGCAAGTGAAACGGACGTCGTGGTTTTCCTGGATGGCAGAAATGCAACCGAAAAGCACACGATCGCCACTCACAGCAAGGGCTTTGCCAACATCTCTGTTACCCTGAAAGACGGTTGGGCGTACGAAATTAAAGATACGGACACCGCAGAGTTTTCCATCAACATTTATCCGGAGGATCAGCCGCAGAATAAGCTCCGTGTTGCCTACTGTAACGGCTTCGGTGTATGCGGCACGGGGCTTACAGGGAAAACGATCATGCTCGGCGGCTATGAAGCGTGGATGGGAACCTACGACAACCAATCCGTATGGGATTTTATACATCTGCGGGGATTGCCGGGCGATTACGTCATTTTCAATGAAGGCGGCGAGGCATGGTGGAAGGAATATGGCGACGATGCCATGCAGATTCTTGCAACGATCAAGGCGGCGAACGGATATATCACGGAATCTGAAGCAATCCGGATTGCGCGGGATAAATTACAGGCGGAATATGACGAGGTGAATGCGTCGTTCAGCGCAGCGAGTGGCATCTGGACAGTTACGATGTCCCAAAATCAGGGTTTGGACCGTTATGTAATGACAGTAACAATGGATATTTACGGCAATATTCGGGAGATATACAATCCGGATGAGCCTGTATGTGCCGAAAAGCCTGTGATATATCTCTATCCAACGGAGGAGGCCCGGATTACCGTTCAACTGAATCTGGACGGAAATCTGATCTGCACCTATCCCAAGTACAACGACGGTTGGACGGTCACCGCAGCACCCGACGGCGCGCTGACCGATGCAAGCGGACGCAAATACTATTGTCTGTACTGGGAGGGCAACACCTGTGCAGAATACGATTTTTCTCGCGGCTTCTGTGTGCGGGGTGAGGATACCGCCGCTTTCCTGGAAGACACACTTGCAAGGATGGGCTTAACGGAACGGGAAGCAAATGAGTTCATCATCTATTGGCTGCCGCAGATGGAGAAGAATCCCTACAATCTGATTTCATTTCAGTCTGCTGCCTATACCGATTCGGCGGAGCTTTCAATTACGCCCGCGCCCGACAGCCTGCTGCGCGTGTTTATGGCATGGAAGCCGCTTGAAACGGCCATCAGGATCGAGCCGCAGGTGTTTGCCGAATTTAAAAGAGTTGGATTTGCCGTAGTAGAATGGGGAGGTGCCAAGGTAAAATGAAAAAGAGAATTTTGATACCGATTATTGCAGCTGTGATTCTGCTTGCCGTTCTGTTCATGCCGATGTCGTGGGGCACTTATAATGATGGCGGTACGCGGGAATGGATTGCGCTGACCTATAAGATAGTCTCTTGGAAAAGGCTCTGTGACGGCGGAGAAGACGGCCCCTTCCTATATGAAAAAACGCGAATTTACGGACCTGCTGACAGAAACAAATCCATCGACGAGCTATGGGAACGCGAATCCGCCGACTTTGGCAATCGTAGTGAAAGCTATACTGACGAATGGATAGAAAAATCCGATCGTACGAAAACGGAAAATACATTTGTCAGGCATGTCCGTATTACGGAGATTTACGACAACTGCTTTTTTGCCGTTTGCGTCGCTCCTATGCCGTATCAGATTAAGCTCAACGGCAAGCTGTCATACGATTGGTGCGTCGGCGATCAGGTGAGCGTGACCTACGAGAACATCTACTGTGATGATCAGACACAACGCATTGAAGCGGATTTTATTACCGTCGAGCCGAGTGATTTTGAGCACAATCCTACTGTAGACTATAAGCCTGTGATCTACCTATACCCCGAAGAAGAAACCAAGGTGACGGTGACGCTTGATTACAATGGTCGGCTCACTTGCACCTATCCCGCATACAACGACGGCTGGACGGTCACTGCAGCTCCCGACGGTACGCTGACCGATGCAAGCGGTCAGATCTACAACTACCTATATTGGGAGGGAGAATCGCTGACACAATACGATTTCTCCAAAGGCTTCTGCGTAAAGGGCGAGGATACTGCGGCCTTCCTTGAGGATGCACTTGAAAAGCTCGGATTGAACCGCCGTGAGGCAAACGAGTTTATAGTGTTTTGGCTGCCGCAGATGGAACAGAATGCGTACAATGTCATTGCGTTTCAGGATACGGTCTATACCGAGTCTGCACGGTTGGAGGCGACACCCGCGCCCGACACGGTAATCCGAGTGTTTATGGCGTATATGCGTTCTGATGTATACGTTGATATAGAGGCGCAGGCACTTTCTGCTCCGCAACGAGAGGGATTCACCCTGGTAGAGTGGGGAGGCACACAGGTTCAGTAAGGAGGACACTTTCATGAGGAACATTATATCTGTTTTGCTGATTGCCTGTTTTTTGTTTTCTGCGATTGGCTGCGTGGGCATCGGAGGCGGCGAGGTGCTGGGCACGGACGATGCCGTTACGACGGGACGCGATTTCTCTACGGAGCGGATTGACCAGGAAACGAAAATCGATTGGGACTGCACGGACGATGCGGGAACGGAAACCGAGAGCGGAACCGACACGGAGCCCGTATCGGATGGTGAGCAGGAGGTGCTTCCTGTTTTGATAAAGATCACCCGTCCCGATCTGATGATCTGTTCCGGCCCCGGATACGACTATCCTGACGTCAAGCTGCTGGATGTCGGTACCTATACGATCGTGGAAAAGACCGTATGTGACGACGGCTTTACGTGGGGTAAGCTGAAGTCCGGTATTGGTTGGATCAATCTTGATATTGCTGCGGCGCCTGCACCGCATATTCCGATTACCATGGAGCAGATCAGCTACGGTGAGGCAGAGCAACTGCGCACGCATTGGTACGTTTTGGACCACGTTGAGGATTGTATGTATTTGCTGTTCGAGGCGTATGAGGACATCACGGACATTGAGCTGACACTTATGGATCTTTGGGATGCAGGCTTCCGCCCGGGCCGCGTGCTGTATACGCTCAGCGCAATGGATGAGGAGATGCCGCTTGTGATCGGTGTCGTATTTTACGGTGATTTTACAACGTACAGTCTTTCCTTCAAGGATGCCGCAGGGAATCCGCATCAGTATATGATCTATACGAGCGGACGAAACGGCTCGGTTATTTTGCACGAAACCGACGTGTATGATCCATCGAAGGAGGATAGCCTTTATATTCCCTACGAGGAGTATACGGCCTTGCAGCATACGTTTGGTGCCGATGCAGTAGAGCTCTACCGTGAGCTTTCGTGGGCGCTGATCCGCGGCGACGTTGACGGCTTTTCTGCAAAGCTGGGCGTTGCTGCAGGTGTTTACGACGGCATTTCCGATATAAAGATCGGCAGCTACAGGCTATACTGTGAATACGTTACCGCAAAGGACAACCCGGAGTTTGTGAAGCCGTTTCCGGTGCTTGAGATAGAGGTGCTTGAAAGCAATGCCGCATATTTTTCTCCCGGAACACACAGGATCCTGTTTGAGGAGGGCCTGTATATGAGGCTATGGCGGCTGGAGGAGTTTGCGCTGTATGAGAATGACGCACCTGCGGCGCCGGCGTACAGTGATGCCGACGCATATGTAGATGCCGTTGGCTCGGATCGCAGCTTCGACAGCATTCTTGCGGAGGGGGGCAGACAGTTCGGACTCTGCGATTTTATTGCCGACCGTCTTTGTACGCTGTCCGGCGGTACGGAATACGTGTTTACACGGGAGGAGATTTGGCAGTATGCTGAAACGTATCTCGGTGTTTTGGGTGAAAGCCTTGATTTTGAAAATTTGGAGTGCACGGACGATGGGCGTTATACGCGCATTGGCCGCGGCGGAACATGGAATGTATCCGCGACGGTTTCTGAGGAAATCCGAGATGGAATCACGGTGGTTACGCGCCAGTTTTATGCAGACTACTCGAGATTCGTTCCGTCCCGTAAGGTAGAATTTCACATGGAGAAAATAAACGGAGAATTCAAGCCTGTCAAGACAGTTGTCATTGAGGACAGCGCACTGGATACCGCATGGATCGGTGAGTAAAAGGGAGAAAATCTTGCTAAT
>JAGBZV010000137.1 GCA_017628075.1 Clostridia bacterium | reverse complement strand
CCTTCTTACCATCGTACATAATGTTGTTGATCAGCTTGGTAACAAGCTTGGAATTGTACATAGGATCCGGCAGGACATCTCTCTTGGAAATTTGACCTCTTCTCGGCACTGTACTTCCCTCCTTCATAATAATCATGAAATCACAGGTACTCGAAAGTATTTCTTTCGTGCATGCAAATCAAATCCAAGGAACAGTCTTGTTGTATATATAAACAAACCTTCCCGATTAAATTGGCATAACGTCAGTTTAATACTGTGGAATAACCTTATTTGGCTTGCTGTGTCGCGCAAATACGCACCGCACAGCGCGGTTTTGGCTGTCATGCAGCCGGGCGCCTGGGCGATGGCTTATGCCTTCTTTGCCTTCGGCTTCTTTGCACCGTACTTGGAACGGCTCTGGTTTCTGTTCGCAACACCCTGCGTATCGAGCGTACCGCGAATGATGTGGTAACGTACACCGGGCAGGTCACGAACACGGCCGCCACGAATCAGGACAACGGAGTGCTCCTGGAGGTTATGTCCGATACCGGGGATATAGGACGTAGCTTCCAGACCGTTGGTCAGACGGACACGGGCGATCTTACGAAGAGCAGAGTTCGGCTTCTTCGGTGTCGTTGTGGTAACTTTTGTGCATACACCACGCTTCTGCGGAGAAGCAAGTTCCTTGGTTTCCTTGGTGAGAGTGTTGTAGTTCGCTCTCAGAACAGGAGCCTTGGGCTTGTACTCCTTAGCCTTGCGTTCGTTTCTCACGAGCTGGTTAAAGGTTGGCATATCGCACCTCCTTTTCTTAGATTTTTTTGTTTATATATACCGCCGAACACGGTCGGAGATGCGGAAAACCGCGTCCGGTGCCGGATCGGGAGTACGCTGATTCAGTTGTCTTCCTTACAGAAGACGTGCACAGACTGCACAGCCAACGTCAATGCCGCACATTCTTCCAAGCTCCTCCATTGTGGAGCCCGTCTGCGGCGAAATGCCGTTTTCCTCGCAGAGCATACGCACCTGCGTGCGAACATACTCGTCTGCATTGTCAGCAAGGTAGACCTCACCTGTGCGCTTTGCGCGAATGGCTTTCTTTGTCTGGTTCAATCCTGCGACGAAGGTACATCGCGGAACCGATGTATCGGAGTTCATTTCTATGGAAACCGTACCTTTCCTATCATTGGGCGCAGAGGGCATAGTTCTGCCTCCTGCCAAAAATATATACCCAGATACCTATATTATAACACTCAGCCGCGTGTTTGTCAATCATTTCTTTTCCAGGATTTCATTTTCTGCGTTTTGCACAAAAGATTTTTGCACAAACAGGCCAAATCCGTCATTTTATAGCTTCAGAAATGGCTGCCGCTTTTCAAGATTCATCTGTTCCTTGCGGGCAAGAAACTCCTCCCGCAATATTGCGCAGGCGGAAACCGTCCGATAGGCGCCCTTGATATATACCGCAGAGCGGAACGTGCCCTCAAAGGACATTCCAACCTTCTCCATAACCCGCCTCGACGGCGCATTTCCTTCCATATAACGTGCTGTGATCCGATGCAGATTCAACCGCAGAAAGCCGAAATTCAGGACCTCCCATGCCGCCTCTGCCGCCAATCCCTGCCCGTGGAACGCAGGATTCAGCACGTATCCGATCTCTGCCGCATTGTTATCGTCATCAAACGAGGTAAAGCCGCAGGTTCCGATCATTTTTCCCGTTGCGCGGTGCACGACCGCCCAATCGTAAAATTCCCCGTCCTCATACTGCTTCTGTACCATTTTCAGGTATTCGCGCGTGTGCGCCTCATCCGGATGCGGATTCCACGTCAGATACTCCGTAACATCGGCACGCCGGGCATATTCAAACATATCCGCAGCATCGTCCGGGCGCATCCGTCTGAGCGTCAGACGCTCCGTTTCCAGAATTGGGATCCGGGAAAAAATATTATATATGAAATGCTTGTTCATCCCACACCGCCTTTCACAGAGATATCCTTTTTATTATACCCAAAATATCCCGTTTTTTCAAGGATTTTTCGCAAAAATTCAAGCATTGTTTACAGATGCCAAAAAAATAAAACGAGGCGGCCGCATGATGATACGGCCGCCGTCGGATCAACGCTCTCTGTCGTGCATTTCCTGCAGAAGCCAGACTGCCACGTGCGATGCAAATCCGTGGTTGAGGGAAGCTGTGGGTTCATCCTTCTCCCAAAGCGTATTTGACGTAATTGCCATGTTATAGAAATAGCCCTCAATGTTGTCCAGCACCTCGCGCATAGAACCGCATCTTGCCATCATGTCAAGGCGCAGATAATTTCCGATAAACGCATTTGCAAAATGGACGTCGGGATGACGGTTATCCTGCTTTCTGTACGGACCGAATTCGGTCAGAAGCGTGTCCCACAACCGGGGATACGTTTCCTTTGTGGCTGTTCCGCAGTAAAACGCATAATACTGGCAGACCTCTGTGACCTCGCCCTGCAGATAAAGCGCGCCGTTTTCGTCACGCAGCATCTGATCGACGAAGAATCGGCCGTTAAAGGACAGGCGGCGGATTGTTTCGTGCATCTGTTCCGCACGGTCTGCAAGCGCCGCATCCCCGTACATTTCGCTCATCGCCTTCAAACAGTACGCATAGAGCATATTCGTCGGGAAGTTGACACCGGCAACAAGGTCGTTTGCACGGGACCATTCCACGAACACCCAGGCGTCAAGATTTTCAAGCAGTCCGTCCTCATTGACAAACGCATCAAGGTACGAAAGAAGTGCATACAGCTTCGGGCGGAATGCATCAATCATCGCACGGTCACCGGAGCGGTCAAGATATTCCCGGATCTCAGCGATCAGCCACATCGCCCAGTTCGGAATAAAGAGCTTGTCGTAGTGATCGGCAGGATAGCACATCGGGAACATTCCCTTGGGCAGCATTTCAAAGGCATCAGGAAGCAGGAAATTCTCAAGGAAGTTTTTCTCCACCACCGTTTTTCCGGTCAGCGCGTATTCTACGCGCGCCGTCCAGAACGAGTCACACAGCCATCCGGCACGCTCGCGGCCGGGGCAGTCCGTATAGACGTCCAACGCATTCTGCCGGTAGGTCTGCACCGCAGCCTCCCAGATCTTGAGAAGCTTTTCATTGTCAGAATGATATTCCACAATCCCCTCATCGGGTGCAGCGTATTCCGTCAAATGGATCGCAGAGATAACAGCCTCGCCCTCCGCGACGACCAGCTTCAGATACTGCAGCGTATACGGCTCCATCGTAAGCAGATCGTATTCTCCAGGCTCCAGCTCCCAGCGGACAAGATTGATACCGACAGGACAGCGGATATCTCCATCAAACAGCTCGTCAAAGCCAACCGTCAGCACGGTTCTTCTCTTTGCCGAAACGTGCATTCCGATAAAGCCCGTCAGGTTTCCGTGCAGCTTGACCGTTGCAAAGCGATAATCGGAAAGCGTGATCTGCTCGGGAATCGGTACAGCCTCCTGCGGCTCCGATTGAAACACGTACGCACCGTATTCACCGGCCAGATCGATCTCCAGCATCTCCGGAGGATAGCCCTTCAGTGCCGGCGTGATCGGATTGGTTGCTTTTCCGCGCCACCAATTAGAGGCCTCGTCCACCGTGAAGCTGCCTGCCGCAACGAGCTCCTCCGCATACAGCGGTGCAAGCGACGCAAACGGCACGCGGCGCGGCAGATAGACCTTATCCTCCACCTGCTCAAGCGGCGTCAGACCGGCAGTCATTCTGTCAAACGATGCGGTGTAAGCATCTCCCAAGCGCCATACCTCAACGAACGGACGCTGGAAGGTATACTTCTGTACGCGCTGAACCCGCTCCCCAACCACGTCGCACGGCATTCCTCCGTGCGGTGCCGTGAATGCAACGATCTCATCGTCGCACTCAATCTCTGCCTGGAAGAACGACGGCTGATCCATCGTATAAAAATTGTTGATATTATAGCCTGCCGCCTCGAATGCCAGCACGTTTCGTCCGGGCTGCAGATGATCCGTCAGGATCATCTCGTCCACACGGTGGAAATATTTGGGACCGCGCGCCGGTCCGTGCGCAGCAAGCTTACCGTTGATAAACAGACGGTAAAGGGAGGCTCCCGTCATTCGCAGAAGCGTCTTTTTCCCGCCGTCAATTTCCGCAGTAAAGCGTGCGGTGACGTTCATTTCAAGGCTTCTTCCAGCAGGCCATACAGGAACTGCCTTTTTAAAGGGATGATACTGTGTCATAACGATAACCATATCTGCCGCAGCTCATCACGTACAAACAGAAATGAGCGTGACGGTAAGCGGCATCCTTTCGTGTATAAATATATGATTTCAGCTCTGCAAAGCTTTGTTTTCTACAGAGCTTTTCTTCCTATGTCTTTCGTTTCCTGTAGGGAGAGGGCCCTCACACCCGATCCCTTTGATCACCCCCAACGTATAACGGAAAATCGTTTATACGTTTTTGGGGAGAGCCGTTTCCATTCCGACAAGGTGCGCCGTTTCACCGATGCGCACATCGTGAAAGGAAAGATCGTCTTCATAAACAACCGTCGTCAGCGAGGCGTTGGGAACCCACGGCACGTCCTTCATACCGGACAGTGGAATTCCCTGCCAGATGCACTGCATCACACGGATCGGCGTTGCGTGCGTCCCAATGAGCACCGTCTGCCCGGGATGCGCCCGCACGATGTCCTCCACCGCGCCTCGTACACGTACCTGCAGATCGACTACCGCCTCTCCACCCGTGCAGACGGCAGCTCCAATGTTGTTGAGCCACACGCCAAACGCCTCCGGGTAAAGCGCGGGAAGATCCGCAAAGAGCTCTCCCTCCCATGCACCTGCAAAGATCTCACGCATTCCCGGGACGGCCTCAACCGTAAGGCCGCGCCGTTCTGCGACGTGGCAGGCGGTATCCCATGCACGCCGCAAATCACTTGCAGCCACCGCGTCAATGAGAGTTCCGTCAAGGAAAACGGCTGCCGCCTCTGCCTGTGCATGGCCGCGCGCAGTTAATCCGTATACGTTGCTCTGTCCGGTAAACCGATGCTCAAAATTGGCTTCACTCTCACCGTGACGAAGAAAAATCAGCGTCGTTGCCATATCAGCACGCCCCCCTCGCCCCACCCTCGGGGCCAATCTCCACAATGCACAGCTCCGGTGCATTGAAAAAGCGTGGGACAATCGTGTGATTTCCAAGGCCGCGGCTGACGATCAGCCTGCCCTCGTGCATCCCCTGTGCGTATTTAGGAAACAATCCCTGCCCCGGGGAAAACACCGGAAGACCAAACAAGCGAACCTGTCCTCCGTGTGCGTGCCCCGCCAACATCAGCGGAATATCCAAATCACGCACGAAGGAAAGGTACCATTCCGGCCGATGGCACAGGAGAACGCGAAAGCCCTCCGTCCTCGCAAACTCATAAAGGAACGCCGCGTGCGATTGCGCCCATGCGCCGCGGACACCGTCTGCGTCCGGCGCAATTCCGCCTATGCACAGCTCCCCAAAGGCGCAGCTTTCATTGACAAGCAAAACCGCACCCGTACTCCGAATACGCGCGTGCTCCGCTGCACCGTACAAGCTCTCGTGGTTGCCAAGCGCATAAAACACAGGGTGCGTTTGTGCCGCCTCCGAAAGAAACGCATAGGCATTCTCTCTTGCGTGCACAGCCCGTCCCATCAAATCGCCCGCGATCACAACGGCATCCGCATTTGCTCCGCGGATCGCCGCAAGCAGACGCGTGTATTCCCCATTGTGCAGATCGGTCACAAGAGCCAATCGGTACCGGCGGGAAAGCGCAGGAGCAAAACAGCGATACGTCGTAATATCCAGCATAGCTTACCCCCAAAAAGAAATCAAAGTCAACGGAATCGTATCTCCACAGGCCGCCTCTCAGGACAGCGAGGTGGATCGTGCAAACAACGCGGTCCCCCTCTCCCAAAGGCAAGCGCAAGCACCGCATCCGGGATGGCTGCTGCAGGAACAGAACGAACGGTCAGCCGCTTGCTCAGCACGCTTTCTCCGTTATATAAAAAATCATACGAAATGCAGATTAGAAATAATAAAGTCGTTATATGCGCGCTGCGCATCCGGAAACTGCTCGATATTGCAGTGCCCCATCTGTGGTTGTATCAGCAGCGTATGCGCGATATGATGCTCTTTTAGCTTTTCCTCCAGCGGCGGCATTTGTGTCTGCATAAAATAGGTATCACATTCACCGAACACGATAAAGTAGGGGATATGCGGCAGCCGATCGCAAAATTCCACCGGGGAATACCGCGATAAAACTGCAGAAAGAGCATCCTCCTCCAAAATATGTGCAGAAAGTATGGAGCGGCGCATATAAGGCGCATCCTCGAAAATTCTGCATACATCCGTAACCGGACAGTTCAGCGCACAGGCGACAGCCTTTCGTTTTCCGTATATCAGATAATTCAGTGCCGTCATGCCGCCCATGCTTCCGCCGCTGACAAGCAGAGGAATCGATTCGTCGGCATGGAGCCTCTCGTAAACGGCATCCAGGACCTGCTCATTGTATTCCCGAGAGGATGCACTCATCCACGCCCATGGACTGTAATACGGAAATACCCAGGCAATTCCCGCCTCTCCCAATTCACGCGCTGTGTCAGGGCTTTTATCAAAGGTTGTCGTATCCGTATACCCGTGAAAATCCACACAGATTCCACGTAAAGGAAGCACCAGCGTATCCTCATTCAAAAATGCGTATTCTGTCAAATTCTCTGCTGTAATGTATTTCATAGCGGTTCTCCCCTCGTCGCTATCCGTTCTTATTTCATTCATTATACCATACTCGTATGCAGATGTCAAGCCGCAAAGCAAAGTTTGCCATACGCGGATATTTTGGTATGACGTACCGTGTTTTTGAGAAATCTTCTTTATTCAAAACAAGTGGATTTCCCTGCTGTAACGCAAGATATTTTCCGTCCGCAATGCGAAGGCCTCCCCCGTGCAGCGACTGTCTGAAAAAGCAAAACAGGGCTGCCGCAAGTTTTCAGCTTGCAGCAGCCCCATCTTTGATATATTATGCTTCTTCAGCAACAGGCTCTTCGACAGGACGCTCCTGACGCTCGACCTGAATACTGCGATAGCGATCCATACCGGTACCGGCAGGAATCAGCTTACCGATGATAACGTTCTCCTTAAGACCGAGCAGATGATCGACCTTTCCGCGGATCGCTGCCTCCGTAAGAACCTTGGTGGTTTCCTGGAAGGATGCGGCGGAGAGGAAGGATTCCGTCTGCAGCGCAGCCTTGGTAATACCAAGGAGCATATGCGTGCAAACAGCCGGACGAAGCGTGACGTCGCCTGCCTCAACAGCAGCGCGGATCGCGTCATTTGCCTCCTCACAGGTATTGATATCAACCACAGAGCCGGACAGCATGCGGGTATCACCCGGATCCTCAACGCGGACCTGTCTGGTCATTTGACGGGTAATGACTTCAATATGCTT
>JAGBZV010000136.1 GCA_017628075.1 Clostridia bacterium | reverse complement strand
GACCAGATCATCAAATGTATCTGGTGCTATTACCGCCTGAAAAGCGGAAAGTGGCTGAAGCGGATCAAACCCGCAGAAACGCTGTCACGCACCTCATAAAACGCGCACCGCCGCTTTTCTTGAATTTTTCCCTTGACAAATCACCAAAAATTGTGTATACTTATAGTAAAGGTAATTTCCTTATATTTCATTCAACAAAGGAGGATCCCCCTATGTCCAATCCAATCCGTGTAGGTCTTGTCGGTCTTGGCCGCGCAGGTGTCTATATGCACCTGACCGAGCTTCAGGGCCGTGAAGATAAGTTTAAGATCGTTGCCGTCTGTGACGAAATTGAATCCCGTGCGGTTGAATACGGCGAAAAGCTCGGTGCTAAAGCGTATACCCGCATTGAGGATCTCGTTGCTGATCCCGACGTCGAGCTCGTTGATATCGCAACCCGCTCCATCGACCACTATGCACATACGAAGCTTGCGCTGCTCGCAGGCAAGGACGTTCAGCTTGAAAAACCGTTCTGCACCCATGCATGGGAGGCAGAGGAGCTGATCGCGCTCGGCTCTCAGCCCGCAGGCCCGCATCTGTATATCCGCCACAACCGCCGCTTTGAGGACCACTACGAGCAGGCAAACAAGATCATCGACTCCGGTATTCTCGGTGAGGTCTATGAGATCAAGCTGGCGCGCAACAACTACGACAGACGCCGCGACTGGCAGACGCTCTCCGAGTTCGGCGGCGGACAGCTGCTCAACTGGGGCCCGCATATCGTTGACCATTCCCTGCGCTTCTGCGGCGATTGCTACGAGGTCCTGTACTCCAACCTCAAGCACATCGCAGCAGGCGGTGACTGTGAGGACCACATCAAGATCGTCTTCACCGGTGTCAACGGCCGCATCGTCGATATGGAGATTTCCGGCGGCTGTGCAACGCCCGTTCCGGAATACACCATGTACGGCTCCAAGGGCGCGCTGTACAGCGCAGAGGACGGCTTCCACGTCCGTTACCTCAATCCCGAAAAGATCCTCGCACCGGTTGTTTCTGACCCCGCAACGCCCGGCTCCAGCCAGTCCTTTGGCTCCGGCGAAACACTGGACTGGATCGAGCGCGTCATCCCTTATGAGGAATACGGTGACTGCCCGCGCATCTGGGATGCACTCTATTCCGCAATCCGTGAGAACATTCCTCACCCCGTCAAGCTGCACGAGGCCCTCGACGTCATCCGTGTCATTGAAGAGGTCAAGGAAGGCACGATTTTCGAAAACTGATTACATACGAAAATCCCGATTACAGCAATCGCTGTAATCGGGATCTTTTTTATAAAAAAGTCATTATTTCTTATAAAGGCCGATCTTCTCAACCGGAATCCTCTCAAATGCGGGATGCTCACGGTAAACGGGACTGTCATCGGACAGACAGCAGCGCTCGCTGTCCCAACCGATCGCCTCCGCATTGCGGTAGAGATGATTATCGTCTATCAAGGAGAACTTGCAGGACTCCTCAATGAGCGCATACAGCGCTCCCTCCGCGCTGATAGCAACGTTGTTGCACATACGGGAGTAGGAGGGGTTGATGAAATAATCGGGATCATCCGGATCGCAGTCACGGTCAATCTTGGTTGCCGCAAGCTGCGGGAAACGGCTGATCCACGGCTCCGAGAAGCGGTCGATCTGCGCATATTGTGCAGCGTGCAGATCCCAATTTGTCTTTGGATACCAGCCGCCAAACAGCATACCGTCGCGCAGACGGGAATCGTATTCCAGAGCAGCAGCACCGGCATTGACGATCAGGTTGTTTTCTACCCGATTCCACCGTCCGCCGCCGACCTGGAATCCCCAGTTTCCGACGTTGACGATGATATTGCCGTAGGCGGTCTGTCCGCACAGCGTATCGTCCCAATAGATGCCCTGCGGCTTATATTCACCGGATCCCAGGTTCACAAGGCGGTTATAGCGGATCACCGTACCGAATGCTGTGTGATCGCGGCCGGCATAAATGGCACCGGCATCGCTGGATTGCAGGCAAACATCGTGAATATCGTTGTATTCAATGACGTGGCAGTTTCCGCCGTATATAATTGCCGAATGAGGCGCATTGCAGATCTCGTTATGCACCGCAGCGTTGCCGACACCACCAATGGAAATACCAGGTCGGTACATCTGGTTCACCTGCGCAAAATCGCGGATGAGATTATTTTCCGCTCGGTTTTGTCCCTCTGTCAGCGTTGCAGCATCTCCACCTTTCAGGACAATGCCCGCGCTTCCAAGACGCTCAAGATGACAGCCGTACACGGTATTGCGCTTGCCATCGACGACAATCGCATTGTCGTAAATATTGGTTACTGTGAGATCGGAAAACAGCGTATCCTCACACTCTGCCGTGATTGCACCGTCAATACCGCAGGTGATCGTGAATCCCGTAAAGGCCATATTTCGCACGCCTTTGCACTGCAAAAGTGCACCGTGGCGGAACGAGAAGGAGGCTTCCTCCGCGCCTTCCCACGGCCAGAAGTAGAGGTTTCCGGTTTTCCGGTCAAGATACCATTCTCCTTCTGCATCCAATTCCTCCGGTACGTTGTAGAGATAGAACTTGGCGTCCGGCTTCACACCGTAGGGAGCGACGCGGTGCATATCAAATTCCTGATATTTCGGCCGCACGGTGATCGGTGAGGAGGCATCGGCCCATTCGTACATAAAATAACCGAAGATCCACGCCGTCGACGGATCGCGCCATCTGCTGATACGCGCATTCGTATGCGGAAATACGATATAGGTACCGCCGCGCGGATTGCGTTTATTCTTGTTTTCCTCACGCACGACCTCACCCATATCCAAAACAGCACGGATACTGTCAAAGGAACCGGCATTCGGATAGCGTGCCAGGATCATGCGGCGACCGCCGCAGAAAAACTCGCAGTTTGTTCCCGTTTTTGCGCCGTCGTATAGACGAGCGGTATGAAATGCACCGAGGGGCATCAGCTCGCCCCAATCGTCTGCATGCAGACCGTACTGTGCAAGCGGAATCATATAGATATTCGGCAAGTCATTGGGCGCAAAGCGCGATGCCATGTCGGCGTCCGGTCTTTGCCATTGATCGCGGGGAAACGTCATGCCGCCCATCAGTATCGCATTCTTCGAGCCGGTCCACGTCACCTTGACGTCGGCAGAGCAATCGTTTTCGGAAAACACGAAATCCTGTGGAGCATAAATGCCGTCCTCCATGACGACACGAATCTCCTCCGGTCTTTCCCCGGAGGAAAGCAGCGCAGCAATCTCCGCTTTTTTCGCAGCAGCTGTGCTTGGT
>JAGBZV010000135.1 GCA_017628075.1 Clostridia bacterium | reverse complement strand
GGCTATGTCTTGCGGCGACGATTCCGAAAAGAAGCCGACCGGTACTACTGCTTCCAAAAAGAAACGGAGACGATCGACGAAAACGATCCGTATGCAGACAGACTTGCAATTTCCGACGATCTCGGCGAGTATGATTTTAATAAATACACCTTCCGTATCATGACGTATACGGAAACCCTCAATGAATATTTTCTTTCTGAGGATAGCGCAGACGTCATTGAAGCGGCGATCTACCAGCGCAACCGTAAGGTTGAGGAGCGCTTTAACTGCAAGATCGCTGTCGTGTTCGACGGCGATGATGCAACGGCAATGGACTATATCGTGCGCAACTGTACCTCGGGGGAAGATGCATACGACATGGGATCCACGCAGGCAATTTATACCGGTGGACTCATCCCGAATCAGTATTTTAAGAATTGGTACGATCTGCCGAACGTGAATTTTGATAAGCCCTGGTGGTCCGATTCCAACAAAGAGCTTCTGACATACAACGACGTCTGCTTTATGGCACTTGGTGATCTGTCCCTGTCCGCAATGTACACGACGTACTGTGTGTATTATAACAAGCGCCTGGGCGCGGATTACGATATGCCCGATATATATGAGCTTGTCAACAACGGCGAGTGGACAATCGATAAGATCACGGAGCTGTCCAAGGACATCTACGTGGATATGAACATGGATGGCCAGGTGGATCTGGAGTCTGACCTGTTTGGCTACGTCAGTGACTCCGCCTCCAATATGAACGCATATCTGTGGGCATTTGATAACCCTGTGTACAGAAAGAACGGCGACGGTGAGCTTGAGCTCGTTTTCAAATCAGATAAGCTGTGGGATCTGACCACCAAGCTGTGCGACGTATTCAATATTTATTCCGGGATTGCGCAGTGTAAGTTCACCGGCAACACCCCGACTGCAATTTTCTCCGAGGGACGTGCGGTCTTTGCCAATGGCTTTATCCAGCACGCGATTAAGTACTACCGTGAAATGGAGGACGACTACGCTATCCTTCCCTATCCGAAATGGGATGAGGCACAGAAAAACTACTACACGATGGCAGATGGCGCACATCAGGCGCTGACGGTTCCGACTACAATCAACGATCCGGAGAGAGTCAGTACCATTATTGAGGCGCTGTGCGCTGAGACCTATAAGATCGTATTCCCTGCATATTACGACGTTGCCCTCAAGGTCAAGGGCACGCGCGATGAGGAATCCATCAAAATGCTCGATCAGATCGTAGATTCCTGTGTATTTGACTTCGGTTATCTGTTCGATGGCTTTAAGGGATATTCCTTTATTTTGCAGAATCAGATCATTAGAAACAACAAAAACATCGAATCCACCGTTGAGCGTTACGAAAGATCTGCGAATAAGTGGTACGCCTCCATTATCGAAGCGTTCGAAAACTACGAAGGATAATTTACATATGGATCTCGGGCTGTTGCACTTACGTGCCCCAGTCCCATAGAAGTTTCCCTTGCTCCTCAGTGAAGGTGCATTTTCATGCGAAAATCGCATGAAAACCGGGAAATTCGGGCCACTTTGTGACCAGGGGTTGTTGCAAGCTTTCAACTTGCAACAACCCCGTTTTTTACGTCGTTATTTTAAGACAATGCGTCCGTTTGGGAGATATTCTACCTCACGGATATACAGTCTGTCCCACTGATCCTCCTTGGCATCCTCCTTGCAAACCGCGTGGAAGATCACGTAGTCCTTGCCGTCAGTGCCCGGAAGCAGTGGTTGTGTCCGCTGCGCTCGTATTCCTCGTTCTCTTGAATAATTGGATTCTGGGGAGATTTGACCCACGGCCCGTCCATCGAATCGGCGGTCAGAACGCCGGCGGACGTGTCGATGATATAGGTTTTGCTCATATCTGCAATCTTTCCTTAAACGGTGATGTGAAGCGGAAAAACAAAGGTCTTATTTGCTTCCAGCGAAACGATATGCGGCTTTTTGGTCAAATCGCCGTCGGCATCGTGTGCATCGTCCGCGCCGAACCACGGCTCAATGCAGACGTACGGAGCACCCGGCTTTGCCCAAAGGCCCAGACACGGTGCGTCAAAGGCAACGTGTACGTTTCTGCCGTTTGCGCGGATCACGGACGCCCCCTTGGAGCGAACGCCCTCGAAGATCAGCGCGTCGTCCGCAAAGGTCTGCTCCGTGATGGTGAGCGTGCGGCTGTGATCGAAGACGGGATGACGGACGGGATCCAGCAGATGGTCCTGATTGAGCTTGTATGCGCAAAGCGTTTCCTCCTCGTCCATCACCACGCAGTCGCCCAGGTCAATGGCAAACGCCGGATGCGCGCCGAGGGAGAAGTACATTTTGCCGTCGTTTTTGTTTTCCACGGAAAATTCCATCACAAAGCCCTCTGCTAAAAGGGTGTAGCGGACGCGCAGAGCAAAAGCAAACGGATACTGCAGGCGCGTTTCCTCGTTGTCGGTCAGCAAAAAGACGAGCTCCGTGTCGTTTTGGGATTCCAGCGCGAATTCTGCATTTCGTGCAAAGCCGTGGATGAGCATCCGGTATGCGGTGCCGTCCAGGGTGTAGGTGTCGCTCCGCAGCCGACCGACGATCGGAAACAGAAGCGGAGACGTGCCGGACCATACGGCGGGATTGCCCTCCCAAAGATATTCGTGACCGTCTGTGAGGTCGGTGAAGCGGCGCAGCTCTGCACCGCGCGTGTCAACCGAAATGCGGAATCTGCCGTTTTCAATGCTGTGGATCATGTGCAAGTCCTCCGTTATGCGGGATCTGCTCCCGATAGTGTGGCAGCGGCGGCTGAGCCGCGCCCTTTTTCATATATATTGTATCACGCTCTCGCACAAAAATCAAGTGGACTGCGCAATTTTTCTGCATGCTGTGTCGCAGGACTTGACAGAAGCGTGCGCTTTTGGTATAATGAATCTGCCTGATGATAAACCGTATCTTCTGATATGTACTATGCAAAAAATTTACAAAAAACCCATGAATCCACAGTGCAAGTGTGATATACTAATAAAAGAATCGGTGCACGGCATACGTGCGCCGAAAAACGATATTCTGAGAGGCAACGATGAAAAAAGTCATGCTGGTGTTCGGCACGCGACCGGAAGCGATCAAGATGTGTCCGCTTGTCAACACTCTGAAGAAACGAGATGGGCTGCAGACGGTGGTCTGCGTCACAGGACAGCACAGACAGATGCTGGATATGGTGCTTGAGGCATTTTCCGTTACGCCGGATTACGACCTTTCCATTATGAAGGAGCGTCAGACGCTGTTTGACGTCACGACGGGTATTCTTGAGCGCCTGCGCACCGTGCTGGAGCAGGAGCGTCCCGACGTTGTCCTTGTGCACGGCGATACCTCCACCACGTTCGTCACGGCACTCGCCTGCTTTTATATGCAGATTCCGGTCGGCCACGTTGAGGCCGGACTTCGCACCTATAACATCTATTCGCCGTATCCCGAGGAATTCAACCGCCAGGCGGTTTCGGTGATCGCACGCTATAACTTTGCACCCACGGAGCTCTCCCGCGATAACCTGCTCAGAGAGGGACGCGATCCCGCGACGGTCTACGTGACGGGCAATACCGCCATCGACGCGCTGAAAACGACCGTGCGTAAGGACTACACACATCCGGAGCTTGCATGGGCGGAGGGCAGTCGTCTGATTACCATTACCGCGCATCGCCGCGAAAACCTCGGCGAGCCGATGCACCATATGTTTCGCGCGATCCGCCGCATCATTGACGAGCATCCCGACGTCAAGGCGATCTATCCCATTCACATGAATCCTGCCGTGCGTGAGGCGGCGGCGATGCACCTGGGCGACTGCGACCGCATCCATATCATTGAGCCCCTGGACGTTCTGGATTTTCATAATTTCCTTGCGCGCTCGTATCTGATTCTGACCGATTCCGGCGGCATCCAGGAGGAGGCCCCCTCACTTGGAAAGCCGGTGCTCGTTATGCGTGACACGACGGAAAGACCGGAGGGCATTGCCGCAGGCACGCTCCGTCTGGTCGGCACGGAGGAGGAAACCATCTACGCATCCTTCCGTGAGCTTCTGGAGGACGCCGCCGTTTACGAGCGCATGAGCCGCGCGTCCAACCCCTACGGTGACGGGCTTGCCTGCGTCCGTATCGCGGATATTCTGGAAGAAACGCTTTGATCCCTTGGGGCTTGGGCACGTAAGTGCAACAGCCCGATTTCCAAGGTCTGTTGGGAGGAGAACTGTGGAACTGAGTAAAACTGCATGGCGGCGTCTGCTTCTGCTCGTCGTGCTTACCCTGCTTGGGGCGTTTGGCCTTCGGCATATTGACAGCGTGTGGGCGTGGATCTCTGCTGCGCTGTCAATCGTTTCCCCGATTTTTTTCGGTATATGTATTGCATTCGTTGTCAATATTCCCATGCGCCCGCTGGAGCGCCTTTGGGACAGGCTTCTACTGCGCGGCGGCGGTAAGGGCGGCATCGGAGAACGGCTGCTTTGCAGTCTGCGCCGTCCGTGCTGTCTGATCCTTTCCCTTCTGTTTCTGTGCGGTCTTCTGTGTGCCGTTACGTTTTTGCTGATTCCGCAGCTTACCTCGGCATTCACTGATTTTGCCGCAATGCTTCCCGGCTATCTGGAGCGGCTGGAGGGACTTTGGGCGCGGGCACAGATATGGCTTGCGGAGTTCGGCGTTGCTTTGCCGGATTTTTCCATTGACACCTCCGAGCTTCGCGCATCCGCGATCCTTGCTGCGGTAAAGCGCTTCCTCACACAGTGGGGAATGCACATTCTCGATACCACGGTTTCAATCACGACGACGGTTTTCTCGGGTGTGTTCAACACGGTTCTGTCATTTGTGTTTTCTATTTATATGCTTGCGCAGAAGGAAATGCTCTGCCGGCAGGTGCACAGGTGCTTCTCCGCATTCCTGCCTCGCCGACGCATGGATTGGCTTGCGCATCTTATGCAGCTCATTAACCGCTCGTTTACGAATTTCATCACGGGACAGTTTGCGGAGGCGGTCGTCATCGGCGTGCTGTGCGGCATCGGAATGGCGATCCTGCGGATTCCCTATGCGTTTGCCGTTTCGGTCGTCGTCGGCTTTACTGCGCTGATCCCCGTGTTCGGCGCGTACGTCGGAACGGCGCTCGGTGCGTGTCTGATCCTGCTCGCTGAACCGATCAAGGCGGTCTGGTTCGTGCTGTTTATTATCGTGCTTCAGCAGATTGAAGGCAATCTGATCTACCCGCGTGTCGTCGGAAAATCCGTCGGCTTACCCGGCGTGCTCGTCCTTGCGGCCGTTACGGTCGGATCCGGGATCGGCGGTCTGCCCGGTATGCTGCTTGCCGTCCCCGTTACCTCGGTGCTCTTTACCCTCTGTGCCGAGGCCGTTGATGCAAGGCTGACGGAACGAGAGGCACAGCCGGAAGCCGAGGCGGCAGTGCTGTCACCGGAGGTGGCCGCGGCGCCTGTACCCGGCGCGGAGGAGGTTCGTCCTGCTGCGGCAAGTACGGGGATACCCGCGCGAGCCCCGCAAAAGAAATCAAAAAAGAAAGCAAAGCAAAAGCGTTGAATATTTTAACAAGGAAAGGAAAATTCTGATGGAACTCAAGGAATTTTTGACGGACGTGCAGGAGCACGCCATCACGCACGGCTCAATTCCATTTTGGAGCTGGAACGATCTTTTGGACGATGAGGAGCTTCGCCGACAGATCCGCGTCATGCACGAGCTTGGGATGAACGGATTTTTCATGCACGCACGCAGCGGTCTGGAAACGGAGTACCTCAGCGACGCATGGTTTTCCTGTGTGGATGCGTGCGTGGACGAGGCAAAGAAGCTTGGCATGGAGGCGTGGTCGTACGATGAAAACGGCTGGCCGTCCGGCTTCGCGGGCGGAAAGCTTCTCGAGGACTCCAAAAATCACGCAACGTATATAACGCATAAGACGATGCCCTCCTATCCCGAGGATATGACGCACGTCCTTGGCGTATACGTCATTGAAAACGGCGTGTGCCGCCGCATAAGTGCTCCCGTGGACGGTGCGAGCGAGTACCACGTGATCACACAGTGCTGGGACTCCTCCTACGTGGATACTCTGGACCTGAGTATTACGAAGAAATTCATTGCGCTGACGCACGAGGAATATAAGCGCCGCGGCGATGCGGCAGAGTTCGGACACGCAATGCCCGGCTTCTTTACGGATGAGCCGCAGTATTACCGCTGGAACACCGTATGGTCGGAAACGCTTCCTGCAGAATTCGAGGCGGCGTACGGATACAGCGTCTTTGACGGTCTTCTTGCACTGTTCGTCGATTTTGAGGGCGACCGTGAATTCCGATACGATTATTGGAAGCTCTGCCATAAGCTGTTTATCAATCATTGGGTGAAGCCCATCTACGAGTGGTGCGAGGAAAACGGCTGCCGTCTGACCGGCCACGCCGTGGAGGAGACCAACCTTCACGGACAGATGTGGTGCTGCGGCGGCATTATGCCCTTCTACGAATACGAGCACATTCCGGGTATTGACTATCTCAATCGAGAACTTTCAAACGACCTTGCACCGAAGCAGCTTGGCTCTGTCGCTGCACAGCTTGGCAAGAAGAAGACGATTTCTGAAATGTTCGGCTGCTGCGGCTGGGACGTTACCCCGATGGAGCTGAAGCGCATTGCGGAGCTGCAGTACGCAGACGGTGTCAATATCATGTGCCAGCACCTCTATGCGTATTCCTTCCGCGGACAGAGAAAGCGCGACTACCCGGCAAACTATTCCGAGCATTTGCCGTGGCAGCCGAAAATGAAGGAATTTAATACGTATTTCAATAACCTTGGCTATCTGCTTGCACGGGGTGAGGAGTATGCGAATACGCTCGTCATTCATCCCATACATACTGCGTACCTAACGTACAAGCGTACGGTGGACTACGAATCCATCGCGTGGGCAGAGCAGCGCATCGCAGCGCTGTCCGATCTTCTCTCCGGCGCACAGATCCCCTATCACTGGGGCGACGAGTGTATGATGGAGCGGCTGGCATCCGTTGAGGGCGGCCGTATCCGTGTGGGGCTTTGCACGTACGATTACGTCATCGTTCCGGAAACGGAAACGCTGGATGCGTCCACCGCTTCCCTGCTCAAGGAGTTCCTCGCAGGCGGCGGTAAGCTGTGGTGCGCAGGTACCCGTCCCACGCGCATAGAGGGCAGAGTGGATGATCTTGCATGGCTGACGGATACCGCGAGCTTTGAGGAGATTGCCGCCGCTGCCGCAGTCCGCGTAGAGGCGGAAAAGAAGACTGATCTGCGTCAGATGGTGCGCAATACGGAATCCGGCAGACTCGTGTATGTCTTCAATCGCGGAGAGGGCGCGGTAAACGGTGTCCGGATCACGGTGGACGGAGTCGCAGGTATGGTCGAGATCGACCCGAATACGCTGGAAGTCAAGCCCGTGCGCGGCGCGGTCTGCGGTGATGCGTTCGTAATTGAGTCAGATTTCGAATATGCACAGTCCCACGTGTACCTGGAAAGCAGCGAGGTTGCGCCGCTTCCCACTGTCGCTGCAGAGCAGGCAGCGCCGATCGTGCCCGATGCGCCGCTCGCGCTCGCAGAGATACCGGAAAATCAGCTCACGCTCGATCGCTTTGCAATCTCCTATGACGGCGGCGTTACGTATACGGAGCCACTCCCGATCGAGGGTATTCGTGATCGCCTGCTCCGCGAGAAATACGACGGCGAGATTACACTGAAGGCCGTATTCACCGTGGAGCATATTCCGGAGGAGCTGTATCTGGTAACGGAGCCGCTTGCGGGCGCGGTCTATACCCTGAACGGACAGCCGCTGACCCCGGGCTCTGACTGGTGGCTGGATCGCCTGTTTGCGAAGACCGATATCCATTCCATCGTCCGCTGCGGCGAAAACGAGATTACCTGTACCTTCCGTTATTGGCAGCGCGATTACGTTTACTATGTGCTGTACGGCGGTGTCAGTGAATCCCTGCGTAATTGCCTCGTCTTCGATACCGAAATTGAGTGTATGTATCTCACTGGCCGCTTTGCTCTGCGTACGCTCGGAGCCTTTGAGGACGATGAAAACCGCAGCAGCGTTTACGAGGACGGCAGATTCGTCATAGCTGCCCCCGATGCGATTCCCTTCAATGCATTCAATACCGTGCGCTGCGGCTATCCGTTCTTCGCTGGCGAAATGAAGCTTTGCACACGCTATACCTATTGCCCCGGAAAGCCGACGGAGCTGTATCTTACTGGCCGCTATGCAACTGCGGAGATCACCGTCAACGGAGTGTCTGCTGGTATCCTTATGTTTACCGACCATGCAGATCTCTCTGCATATCTGCGTGAGGGTGAGAATGAGATCGTTATTGCGCTCACAAGCTCCAACCGTAACCTGCTTGGTCCGCACCATTGGTTCTATCCGGAGCCTTTGGGTGTCGGTCCCGGTCTGTTCACGATGGAAAACGGATGGGATGAGAACTACTCCTGTCCCGTATACCGTGCACGCTACGCCTTTGTGAGATTTGGTTTGGATCTGTGAGAGCGGGGCGTTTGGTCCTGTGACATTGGGCGTCCTTTGTGCGAATCAAGGGCGCGCAAGAGAAAACTGTAATAAAGAAACGGGATGCCGCGAATCTGCGGTATCCCGTTTGGCTTTTTTATAGCAGCTGAATGCCGTTTTCGCGGCAGATTCTCACATCCTCCTCGCTCCACGCGGAGGCCTGCACCTCGCCGACGTGTGCCTTGCGCAGGAAGAACATACACATTCTGGACTGACCTATACCGCCACCGACGGTATAGGGGAGCTTGCCCTCCAGCAGCGCACGCTGGAACGGAAGCTCGGCACGCTCGGAGCAGCCGCGGATGGCAAGCTGACGGAGCAGCGTTTCCTCATCGACACGGATGCCCATGGAGGACAGCTCCAGCGCGATGTCGAGCACCGGATAATAGACGATGATATCGCCGTTGAGTGACCAGTCGTCGTAGTCGGGAGCACGGCCGTCGTGCGGCTCGCCGGATTTCAGTACGCCGCCGATCTGCATAACGAAAACGGCGCCCTTGGCCTTTGCAATGTTGTATTCGCGCTCCTTGGGCGTGCAGTCAGGGTAGAGATCCTCCAGCTCCTGCGCGGTGATAAAGGTGATTTCCTCCGGAAGAATACAGTCGGAGAAGGCGTAGTCCTCCGCGATGTAACGCTCCGTGTGGCGGATGGAGCGGTAGACGCGGCGCACCATGCTCTTGAGCGTGTCGAGGTTGCGCTCATCCTTGTTCAGAATACGCTCCCAGTCCCATTGGTCAACGAATACGGAATGCAGGTTGTCGGTATCCTCGTCGCGGCGGATGGCATTCATGTCGGTATACAGGCCCTCGCCGTGACGGAAGCCGTAATGACCGAGCGCCCAGCGCTTCCACTTGGCGAGCGATTGGACGACCTCTACCTCGTAAGGAATTCCCTTGATGTCAAAGCTGACGGGACGCTCCACGCCGCTTAAGGTGTCGTTCATGCCGCTTGCGCGGTCAACGAACAGGGGCGCGGAAACGCGCGTCAGATTGAGCTGGATTGCAAGGTCGCGTTCAAAGAAATCCTTGACCTTCTTGATGGCAATTTCCGTCTGACGGATATCGAGCAGAGAGCGATAGCCCTCGGGTACAATGACACTCATTTTGATGTTCCTTTCGATGCAGAAGCTGTGCGGACACAGCAAACAATATACAATATTATACCACAGCCCATTGGAAAATGCAAGACGGAAACGGTGTTTTTTTGGAGCGAAGTCACATTTTTTGCCGCGTTTTTGCGGGCAGACACCCGCATCCGTCCCAACGCAGCCGTCAAGCGGACAAAAATACCGAGGTGTCGCAAAGTATCTGATATGCGATATAGTGACAATATCGCCCGTATTTCTTATCGGTTTCTGCAATAGCGGCTTCGGAGCGCGCCCAATACAAATCTACGATCTGTCTGTCGTCCATAGCCAAAAACTCCCCTCTCGTTTATTTGAAAGCCCTTCACCCTAATAAACGGGAAAAATAGCACCTGCACCACTCATGAAGGAAAGCTTTTTATAATTTATAGAGTAAAGAAGGGCTGCGGCACGAGCGTGCCACAACCCTTTGCTTTTATGATACGGACCTTGTCAAAATCAGCCGAGCTTAGCGTAGTTGATCTTGATGCCGGGGCCCATCGTCGTTGCGATAACGCAGGACTTGATATACTGGCCCTTTGCTGCTGCGGGCTTTGCCTTGATGACAGCGCCCAGAAGCGTGTTGAAGTTTTCAGCGAGCTTTTCAGCGCCGAAGGAAGCCTTACCGATCGGGCAGTGGATGATGTTGGTCTTGTCCAGACGGTATTCGATCTTACCGGCCTTTGCTTCGGTAACAGCCTTAGCAACGTCCATGGTAACAGTACCAGCCTTGGGGTTCGGCTTGAGACCCTTCGGACCGAGGACCTTACCGAGACGACCGATGACACCCATCATGTCGGGGGTAGCGATAACAACGTCGAATTCGAACCAGTTTTCCTTGGTGATCTTTTCAACGAGATCAACGTCACCGACGTAGTCAGCGCCTGCAGCACGTGCAGCTTCAGCCTTGTCAG
>JAGBZV010000134.1 GCA_017628075.1 Clostridia bacterium | reverse complement strand
GTCGAGATATTTGCAGAAGGACGCGCGATGTTTATCAATGCGCCGATCAATGCTGCGCTGGAGCTGCGTGACATGGAGGATGATTATTCCATTCTGCCGATGCCGAAGTGGGATGAGGCGCAGGAGGAATACATCACGATGGCAGACGGAAACCACAATGCTCTTGCGATTCCCGTTACTGTACAAAACCTTGAGGCTGTCGGAACGATTACGGAGGCACTGTCTGCTGAATCCTACAAGATCGTTTTCCCTGCATACTATGACGTCGCACTCAAGGTCAAGGGTACGCGCGATCCGGAATCCATCAAGATGCTTGACAGGATCGTTGAATCCAGTGCGTTTGATTTCGGTTATATTTACGACGGCTGGAAGGGATTTGCAGTGATGCTGTATTCTCAGCTGACCAGCAACAGCAAGAATATTGAATCCGCTTATGAGCGTTACGAGAGATCATCCTTGAGATGGTACAATTCGCTGCTCGAGGTTTTCGAAAACTACGAGGGATAATAAAAATCAGCACACCGCTGTGAGAGCATCTCGCGGCGGTGTTTTTTCGCCTCTCGACATATGCAATATACACAAAAATGCGGGGAGGGTATTGTGCGCTTTGCCGAAAATAAAACACGCAGGCTCGGGGGGGGACTTGACAAACGCTATCCTTTATTGTATAATAGTAAGGAGGTAATTTATTATTTATTGGAGGGACAGTATTATGAAACGCAATGCATTGATTCGCTGTGCAGCGTGGCTGCTGACGCTGTGTGCCGTTATGCCGATGGCGATTTCGTGCGGTGACGATTCCGGAAAGAATCCCACCCACACGACTGCGAATAAGGAGGCTGATACGATCGACGAAAACGATCCGTACGCAGACAGATTGGCAATTTCCGATGATCTTGGCGAATATGATTTTAATAAATATCAATATCGTATTATTACTGCAGATGAAAGAGGCTCTGACTTCTATATGGAGGGAGAAAGCGCGGATAATGTTGAAAGCGCTGTTTACCGCAGAAACCGTGCAGTCGAGGAACGTTTCAACTGTGAAATCGTGCTTTTAGGTGATGCGTTCTATACGGAAACCGCGAACAGAATCAACAAGGATATTACCTCCGGTGACGATTTGATCGACTTGGTTGCGCATCATGTTGTTTCTCTTGGCCTTTTGGTCGGCAGTGAGCTGTTCTTGAACTGGTATGACATTCCGAATATCAATTTCGATAAGCCTTGGTGGTCTGACTCCAACGAGGAACTTCTGACGCACAGCGGTGTCTGCTTTATGGCAGTTGGAGATCTGGCGCTGTCCTCTATGTACCAGTCCTATGCGACCTTCTATAATAAGCGGCTTGGCGCAGATTACGATATGCCCGATTTGTTTGAGGTTGTGAATAACGGAGAGTGGACCATTGATACGATCATTTCCTATTCCAAGGACATTTATCAGGATCTGAACATGGACGGTAAGGTGGACGCGGAGTCTGACTTGTTCGGTTACGCAAGTGACTACAGCTCCCGCAATACCTATATCTGGTCCTTTGACAATCCGATTTACAAAGTCAAAAACGGTTCTCTTGAGCTTGTTCTGCGCACGGATAAGCTTTCGAGCATTTATGCAAAGCTTGTCGATGAGTTCAACATCTACCGGGGTGTTCAAACCGTGTATAAAAACGGAGTGGGAATGAGCCCGGTCGAGATATTTGCAGAAGGACGCGCGATGTTTATCAATGCGCCGATCAATGCTGCGCTGGAGCTGCGTGACATGGAGGATGATTATTCCATTCTGCCGATGCCGAAGTGGGATGAGGCGCAGGAGGAATACATCACGATG
>JAGBZV010000133.1 GCA_017628075.1 Clostridia bacterium | reverse complement strand
CGGACCTGTGATCGCTGCAAAGATGAACGTATTCTTGACTGCGAGCAGGAAGATATCGTCATCGAGGAACAGGCGGATGTAGTTGTCAAGGAAGACAAACACCGGAGGCTCCAGCATGTTAAACGTCGTGAAGCTCAGAACGATCGAGAGGACAACAGGCAGGATCGTAAAGGTGAGGAAGAGAATGTAGAACGGTGCCAGCATGAGGTAACCGATATAATTTCTCTTCATTTCCTTAATCGTCCACTGAGCCATCGTCATGTCCTTGCGCGATACCGGCTTCTTTGCCTCAGAGGCAGCTGCGGTATTCTGTGACATGTGATTCACTCCTTACTAAATCAGATTTGGGAATGCTGTAATTCGAAATGGGGGATGCCGGGTTTATTCGGCATCTCATTTCTCTGCGTTTGCCGCAGCCTTTTCACGGTCTGCAAGCGTCTCTCCGGGAGCAAGCGTTTCAAGGCCGAACTCTTCTCTCTTACGGGAGATCTCCTTATTAATGTAAAGGTACTGCGCAAGCATCGCCTCAACGGGGTCCTTGTTTTCGTTATAAGCAGCCATGAATGCGAAGTCCACGTAACGGGATACAATGTAGGAGCCGGGATACTCGGGCGTTGCTTTGAGGTTGTTGAACTGTGCCAGCAAGCGGTCAAGCTCAGAGGAGGACCAGTTCATATTCATCATTGCCGCCTTGTTTGCGGTCATGTGAATCGTGCCGTTACCGAGAAGTGCGGAGTACTCGTTACCGTATCTGGACTGTGCCTCCTCGGTGGTGACCCAGTCAATATACTTCCATGCGTTCTCGGGGTTCTTTGCGGCGGCCATCATAACCAGACCGGAAACACCCGTTGTTGCAGTGTTGCTGATAGTACCATCCTCGGCACGGTAACCGGGCAGAGTGGTCATTTCCCAAAGGCCTCTGATTTCCGTTGCGAACGCATTGATCTGCGTGTACGCGGAGTAGTCAGCGATACCGAAGGGCTGCTCACCGCTTCTGAAGCGGTTTGCAAAGTCGAAGGTCAGCGGGAACTTATATTGTGTAAACATATCGCACAGCTCCTTGAAGGTGTCGAGTGCGAGGTTGGAATCGAGGTTGATTCTCATACCGCCGTCGGCATAAAGATCGCCGCCTCTCTGATAATACAGAAGCGTAAATCCTGCCAGAGAGCTGGGAATACCGACCTCCATGTGCTGAGACTGGAGCAGCGGAACGATTGCGCGGAGCTCATCCCACGTCGTGGGAACGTCAACGCCAAGCTCAACGAAAACGTCCTTACGGTAGAAGAGCATCGGGAAGGACTGCGTTTCCGGAATCGCATAGACACCGGCAGCAGCGCCCTCATCCTCCTTGGTTGCGGGATTATCCTTGACGTCAAGCGTAAACGGAACGATTGCCTGATCGGAGAATCTCTTGCAGACCTCGTCAAAGGTATCGAAGCCGTCGAGCTTCTGAATTGCATTACGGATCGCGTAGTTGATGGGATCTGCGCCGCCCATGTAAGCGACGTCGGGACCGTCACCAGCAAGCGTTGCGGGAAGCAGTGTACCTGCAGCAACGAGCTTCAGCGCAACCGGTACGCCGTACTCAGGCGTAAACATATCGTTGATCATCTGACGGACGATCGTAGACTGGTCACGACCGGTGGTAACCCAAACGGAGATCGCGCCCTCATCGTCATCACCCTCAGCGCCAAGAGAGTTGTAATCGGTGAAGAAGGATGCCACGAACTGAGCAAGCTCAAAGTAGAGGGTCTGGAATGCGTTTCCATTTGCACGCGGCAGCTTCTCGTCGATGGACTGTACGGAGAAGTAGTCGATCTGCAGAGGCTGCGAACGAGCGGTGTTCATCCAGGTACCGAGGGTACCGATGTTGGTCTTAAGCGTTCCCAGGTGCTTTGCGATCTCATCCTCGTCACGGCCCATACGGTCGGTGATGCGGGCAATCTCATTCAGCGTTGCGCAGTTGGAGCCACGCTCGCCGGTGATATCCTCAAGTCTCTGGGAGAAATCGTAGAGGTTTGCAGATTCACGGATGAGCATATTCAGCTCATCGGGGATCAGCTCGATGAAGTTATAGTCACGGTAGACGTCGGGCGTCGCACCGGTGATCTGCTTGATCTTGAGGTAGATCGAGTTCAGGTTCGTCAGCGTTCTGTCGATCTCGGAGATCAGCTGCGCCATATGACCGAGAACAACCTCAAAGCGAAGCGTATATTCGCGGCCTGCCTCGAAGTAGAACTGGAACTCCGTCGTACCGTCATTGAGCGGCTTGGTCTGGAACTGATCGTTGTAAGCAAACTGCAGATATGCAGCCTCCTCAAACGGAAGCTCACCGTCAATATACAGCTTTCTGGACACGAACATATCAGTCTGCTCAGACTGCATAAAGCGAGGAACGATATAGTACAGACCGCTTTCGCTGACAGTCAGCTTATATTCGACCCAGTCTCCGACAGACTGCCATGTTGTGGTCTTACCAATTGTGTTCAGACGAATCTTTGACGGATGCTGCGGATCAGAGATCACAGAGGTTCTGTCATAGGTCGGATATATCGTCTGTGTAGAGGTTGCGAAAGGAAGCTCAGCCTGGATTCTAATGGTCGCGTCACTACTCGCGGCCTTGTAACCATTGGATTCGTACATCGCCAGAACGTCCTTGTAAGACATAGGGGTCTCATAAGGCTTCAGCGTAATTTCGGAGATCGCAACCGCTTCTCTCAGAGATTCAAAGGAAAGCGTGTGCGTGCCGGCTGTCAGATAAAACTGGAACGGCTCGTTATAATAACCCGTAGCATCCTGAAGCTCGTAATACGACCATCTGGGCGTCTCCTGGGCAGTGGGACGTACGTCGTTGCCCTGCGGATCCTGCTTGAACGAGGAATCGGAATCGCCGATGTCGGACAGATTGTCCTTCCACGTCTTCGTCATGGAAAGATAATTGGATTCCTTAAAGGGGAGCTTGCCGTCAATACGGAGCGAACGCTCGATATCGGACGACTTTCCAATGATCGGATAATAATCCAGACCGATTGTGTAAAGACCGTCCTCGGGAATGTCAACGGTGTATACGACGACACCGGTATCGGGCGTATAAAGCGCCGTCACACCCTCGTACGTATCAACCTTGACCTGTGCGGTGGTCTTTTCTGCGTCGTAATCTGTACCGAGAATCGTATATTCGATCTTACCGGGAGCTGTTCCCTGATATTTCTTCGAATAATCGGCATACGTCAAGGCACCCATAAGCTCCTTTACATCAAGGATGCTTTGGTCGATTACAGACGATGAATCATCGCCGTTGCCGCTGTCCGCCTGCGCTGCGGATGCAGTGAGAGGGAACGTGCTTACGAGCATAATACCCGATAGCAGCAAAGCAATCGGCTTTGTCAACTTGAGATTTTTCATTAACATCTCATCCTCCTACCAAAATTTTAGGCTGTTTTGTAGTGACGCCAGGGGCTAAAAGAACTTGCCCGCCGTAGTATGCTTCCCCCTTCCGCGTATTGCGCGCGGGCGAGTTACCCAACACAATACATAAGGAAGGAAATGCAGCAAATACGGAGAACCGGCTGGCTTACAAAAATCATGGGGCTATGCGCCGTACATGGCTGGGCGCAGTACCCTAAATTTTCATATTATAATGATACCATAGACGCCGTTTCTTGTCAAGTCCGCAATTTCGTCATTATTTTGTAAAATATTTTTCAAAAAGCACCGCAACACACCATTATGGCTGCCTTTCGGTAGAAATTCACGTGCGGCGCAATTATTAGATTTTCATTAGAATTCAGGTGTTGTATGATTCGTTACTATTTGTTACATAATATGCGTTATATTGCGTGTTATCATCGTGTTTTCTTTTGCGTTTTCGCGTATCGCGACTTTTCGTTACTTATAATTACTTGCGCAATCTTGTTTTGTGCTTATATGTTAATTCAGCAAGGAAACTGTGGTGTGCATTTTGCACAAAATTCGGCCCATTTTTTCTACACCCTGTCATTTTGCACAAACTTTTGATTTTTTGCTGAAATTCTAAGTTTTTTCGTCGTCGAATTTGAAATTCGCGCAAAATTCACAAAATCGTGCCGCCAAAAAGGATTCCGCCCTCTCCGTCGTAACACACGCCGCTCTGCCCCGGCGTGACGGCACGCTGCGGAGTATCCAGCGTCAGCGTGAGCGAATCTGCGCCGATTTTGGATACAGTTGCCGGTGCACGCGCCGCGGCATAGCGGATCTTCACAAACACGCGCATCCCCTCACAAAGCTCGCTTGGTCCGATTCGCTGAAAATTGAGTGCGGAGAGCGTCAGCGACTTCTCATACTCCATTCCCGACGGTGCAAGATGAACGGTATTGGCGCAGGCATCAATGGACGTTACGAACACCGGGTGTCCAAGCGCAATGCCAAGTCCCTTGCGCTGTCCGACGGTGTACCGGATGATTCCTTTATGCCGTCCAACCACAGCTCCGTGCTCATCAACGAAATCACCGGGAGGGAACTCTCCCCGACGGGCGGTTACAAACGAAACGTAATCCCCATCCGGCAAAAAGCAGATGTCCTGACTTTCCTTGGATACAGCGGCTCGCAGACCGAGTGCCGACGCATGCGCACGGATCTCCTCCTTTCCAATCTCAGAAAGCGGTGTTTTGAGCATGGAAAGCTGCTCTTGTGTCAGCGCCCAAAGCACGTAGCTCTGATCCTTGCGAAGATCGCCTGCAGCCTGCACGAAATACCGTCTGCGCGCCGGATCGAAGGTGATCCGCGCATAGTGGCCTGTCACGACCGACGGAATTCCAAGCGCACGCGCCAGATCGACAAGTCCCGCCACCTTAACGTGGCGATTGCACTGCACGCACGGATTCGGCGTTCTGCCGCACGCATATTCGTCCGCAAAATACTGCATGACGTTCGTTTCGAAGGGCTGGCGCATATCCACGACGTGCAGAGGGATACCAAGCTCCTCCGCCGCTGTCTGCGCCGCGGTGATATCGGTTTCGTCGGACATCCGCAGAACGGCACCCGTTACCTCGTATCCTGCTTCGCGGCACAAATACGCGGAGTACGTACTGTCGAGTCCGCCGCTCATTCCGATCAGTATTTTTTCCTTCATTTTATTCCACAGACCGCCCATCCATGACGGCCTCCTTTCTTTTCATTTGCAGGCAGAACTGCATCAGCCCCTCACAGCGCGCAGCATCGCCACAGCGCGTGCTGTACAGGCGGCGATTCGCTCGACCTGCGGCACCGTGACGTCAGCGGACAGCGTAAAGCGCAATCCGGACGACGCACGCGCCGCATCGCATCCAATCGCAGCCAGCACGTGTGAGATCGCGTGCTTCCCTGCACTGCAGGCCGCCCCCGCTGAGCACCGGATCCCCATCCGATCCAGATGAAGAACAAGGCTCTCGGAATCCAAGCCCGCAAAGGACACGTGAACATTTCCGGGCAGGCGTTTTCCGTGTGCACGTGTTCCGTTCACAACACAGCCGGGAATTGCAAGAAGCTTTTCAAAAAGGAGATCTTGCATCTGATACCGCGACTCCGCACCGCGCATACGGGCCGCTTCCTCCACAGCCGCCGCAAGCCCTACGATGGCCGCGACGTTTTCCGTGCCTGCGCGCATCCCCATTTCCTGTCCGCCGCCATCCAGAAGCGGCAGGATCGGTACGCCCTCACGGATATACAAAAGTCCGATTCCGACCGGTGCGCCGATCTTATGTCCGGACAGCGCAAGCATATCCGCACCGAGTGCGCGAGGCTGAACGGGAATCTGCCCCAGCCCCTGCACCGCATCGCAAAGCAGGTGTGCACCGCGCGCGTGCACCGCCTCCGAAATTTCAGGGATCGGCTGCACGGTTCCAATCTCGTTATTGGCAAGCATGACCGCCGCAAGACACGTATCCTGCCGCATGGCAGATGCCACCGATTCCGCCGTCACGATGCCATCCGGCCCGGGCTGAATCAAGGTCTGCGTCATACCGAGCGCTTCCATGCTGTCGCAGGCGGCAAGCACCGCACGGTGCTCAATTGCAGAAACGGCAAGATGGCCGCGCAGACGGTGATAGAACGCACAGCCCTTGATCGCCCAATTATCAGACTCCGTACCGCCGGAGGTGAAAAAGATTTCCCCCGGAGCACACCCAAGCACATCCGCGATCCTTTGCCGCGCCTCTCGTATCACCCGAGAAGCTTCACGGCCGGATGCGTGTGCGGAGGATGCGTTGCCAAGCCGCAGATCAAGGTACGGCTCCATGGCCGCTCGCACTGCAGGCGTAAGCGGTTGTGTCGCTGCGCAATCCGCATAGATCACCAAGGAATCCGCCGTGACGTCCGTCCGTTCACTCATGCGTCTGCCTCCCCTGCGCGTTCCGCAGCAGCAACCGCAAGACGGTCACACCTCTCGTTATACGGGTGCCCGTTATGGCCGCGCACCCATACCCATTCGATCGTATGCGGCGCCATCGCCGCAATCAGACGCTTCCATAGATCCGCATTCGGAACGGGCGTGTTTCCGCTTTTCACCCAATTCTTTTTCTCCCAGCCCCAAAGCCATTTCTTCGTAATGGAATTGATGACGTAGGTAGAGTCAGAGGTGAGCGTGACCTCGCACGGCTCGCGCAGCGCCTCAAGTCCGGAGATAACCGCCATCAGCTCCATGCGATTGTTGGTCGTGAGCACCTCTCCGCCCGACAGCTCCTTTTCGTGTGCGCCGTAGACGAGGATCGTGCCCCAGCCGCCGCGTCCGGGATTCCCCTTGCACGCGCCGTCCGTGTAAATGTGAATATGCTTCATTGCTGATCGTCCTCCGAAATTTTATTAGCAAAACCGGCACATATCCGGTTAAATACTTGACAAATCCTTAAAATCATGCGATAAT
>JAGBZV010000132.1 GCA_017628075.1 Clostridia bacterium | reverse complement strand
ATCGCAGAAAAAGCGGAAAATCTTGCAGAATGCATGTCCCAAATTCAAAAAGAGCAAAAGGCAGAGACCGTTGCCAGTGAAATCACATGGCTGAAATCATTGGGAATAGAAGCTGAATACAAAAAAGGTTATTTCGTTTTCTCTGCAACTTCTAATGAAATAAAAAACATCCAAAAAGGTAAATGTGATTACTTTATTGACATTGAATGCAATACACAAGAGCCTGTTGAGGAAATGCATTGACTACCAATGAGGCGTGCGTTTTGCGCGCCTTTTCTATATTAAGTGAAAACGAATGATATACGGGCTGTCGGTGTTCCGCCATCCGCGGATCTGTTTTGGAGATCTGTGAGGTGGCGAACTGCCGACAGCCCGCTGTCATATAATATTGTAAGAGATCACTGCTTGCGGATGGTGTAGCCGACGCCGCGGACCGTTTCGATCAGCTTAATGCGGTACGGCTCGTCAAGCTTTGCGCGCAGATAGCGGATATATACGTCAACGATATTGGAATCCTTGCTTTGGGATTCTCCCTCCGGCTTCCACACGCTCTCGTAAAGCTGCGCACGTGACAGAACAGAACCGCGATGCCGCATCAGAATCAGTAGCAGATCGAACTCTGTGGCGGTAAAGGAGATCTGGTCGTTCTTGTAAAAAACTTGTCTGGAATCCTCGTTGATGCGAATATCGTCAGCCGCACAGTGCTGCTTCATAATCATTGCAGGAGCGCTTTTTCTGCGGATCAGATCTTCTTCCTTAAAGCATAGAAGCTCCTTTGCACAGTAGAGAAACTGATTCATCAGAAACGGACGTGCAAAAACGTAGCGATAAATATCACTGTCGTAAAAGCGCATTTTGTCCGGAGTCATTGCGGGGGAATTCGGATCTCCGAAAAGCATGACGGGGATCTTGTTTTCTTGTGCGATCAGAAGCGTTCGCTCAAATCCGACAAATGCGACGTCAAGATCGAGGATCAGAAGCTGAATGGAATTCTCATCAGAGGAAATGGCATCCATTTCCTCCGGCGTCAGAGTATTTGTTTGGGATACGGTTCTGCCGAGGGCCGAAAGCTCAAGCTTAAGCATTCTCGCAAATATGGGATCTCCAGAAACGAGCAGAATCTGCGATAACGGATTCAGTGACATAGCAGACCTCCGTTATTGGAGTCCGAGCGTATTCCAATGCGCGATCACGACGTTTGTGAAATAGGCGTGGATGATATCCTCCCACGGGCATCCTGCTTTTGCAAGATTCATGATGCCCCACTGAGAAACGCCGACACCGTGTCCCCAGCCCTTTCCTATGAACAGGAAATTGCTTGTACCTGAGTTGAGGCGATCCTTTGCATCATCGGGGATGTCGTATTCGCCTTTCTCTGTGATCAGCTTCTTTGTGCCGTCAGCCTGGAGCACGTACATGCCGTCGGTGACGTCGAGGTCCTTTTCTCCCTCGGCGGTCAGTACGCGCAGGGATGACTTTTTCGTTTCTTCCGTTTCCGTTTCAATAATGGGAAGCGTTGCGGTTCCGTTTGCCGTGAGGACCTCAACGATGCGGTTCAGAATCGGGATCGATCCTTTATGTCCGACAACGAAGTTTGCACTCTTGAGGTATCGGCCAAGACCGGTTCGGACGATATCCGTGCCCTTGAGTGCAACGGTGTTGCCGTAGATGTCCGTAATGTTCAGACGGTATACGTACGTGGAATTCTGTGCCAGCTCGACGATCGATACATCGGAAATGGTGCCGCGCAGATTGGTGTATCCCTTGTTGTAGAGATATGTATACAGCTCGTATCCGGAAACCTCCGACATCCAGACACCGTTGGGATGGGATGCGTAATCCTCCCACGGGGTGGATACGGCACGGAGATACGGGAACGTGCTTCCGTTCCACACCTGCTCGATGTTGACGGTACAGCCGCCTGTAACGGCAGAGTAGAAGGTGTTGCAGGGCTTTCCGTTGTAGGTGATGATCATGCCGCTCGTTGTGTTGACAGCTTCGCGGACTGCGTCGTTTTCACTCTTGGTGCCCATATATACCTGACAGTCCGTGCCGTTGCAGAGGTCAATTCCGAGGGATGCGTGCTTGCGGAGATTGGCAAGTGAGTACGAACGTACGATACACGCAAAGGAGCGAAGTGCGTCTGCAGGCCAGGAATTGCTGATCTCGTACGGAAGGATTCCCGCTACGTAATTTTCCAAATCGATGAGATTTGTGACGGCGATGCCGTTTTCATATCTGGAAAAGAGAAATGTTCCGCGGTATGTGTTTTTTGCAGGGGTAACAATATAGCTTTCAGTATCCCCCGTCTGGATTGCGGAAAGGCCCAGCATTCCGTCACTTGAGGTGTATTCAAATACGATGAGGTTCCTGTCCGGGGCAATAACGGTTACGCCGTCCTTGTGCGGCTGAACGGCAGCAGCGGCTTCACCGGTTGCCGTTTTGATCAGTGATGCCTGGGCTGCGGCAGTTTGTGTGGATCCGAAGTCGCCGATGCGAACGAAGAACGCACCGTTGACGTAAGCGGGGAAGGCGTAAATGAGCGAGGAGTAAATGCCCGCCGTTTTGAGCTTGTCGTTGATGCTTGCAACGGCGTCTGTCAGCGCTTCCATGGATTTGTAATCGGTCGGAAGCTGAAGATGGTATCCGCCGATCACGACGTTCTTGGACGAAACGGTATAGATCCCGTCTTCGAATGCAAGGTTACCGTCGCGCGCTGCGCACAGGTAGGGCTCCGTCGTTTCATAGAGGGGCGTTGCTGCATCGTCTGACGTGCGTACGTGGCTGATGGAAAATCCGTTTTCTGCACGTACTGCAAAGCTTTCCGTGACACCGCTGCCGAACATCAGACCAATGCGAAGAAGGAAGGGATCTGCTGGCAGCGATTCATTTGTTTCCGTATTCTGAGAGAGGTTCTCTGTGGTTTGCGTCGTATCGGAATTGGAATCCGATGCGTGAGCGGTCAAATAGGAGAACGGCAGAATGGAAAGGAGAACGCCGAGTATCATCAGTGCTGCAAGAACAAGACAGAGGATCTGCGTTATCAGCCGCTGCTTTTCAGCACGGGTTCTTTTCTTTGGCATAACGATTCCTTTCTCACGGCGTTTCAACGGCGTATGTACCTCTTACCATGAAATATGCGTCAGCAGAGGTTACGACTACGCCGCGGCCGTCGTTTCTTGGGATCAGAAGGAGGTGATTCTGCGTGATGCTCGTTCCTGCGGGAAGGTCTGCACCGGCGGTCAGATCGGAAAGACCGTTCAATCCGGGGCAGAGCGCCGTGGCAGTACCGGAGCGGAGTATGAATTCACAATTGCCGACAAGGGCCTGTCCCTTTGTGAGATATACGATCGAGTAATCGACGGTGGGAGCGGGAACGGTATCAGTATCAGTTTCAGTATCAGTTTTAGTATCAGGCGCAGTTGTTGCCGGTGCTTCCGTCTGTGCGGGCGGCACTTCGGTGGTGGGGGCGTTGGTATCGGGGGATGCAGGGCGGTTTGCAAGTGCCTTTGCCAGTGCGTCAATCTTTGCGTTGATGCGAGCTTCAAGCTGGTTCAGAGCGCGGAGCACGTAGCTTTCGGAAACGGGAAGGTCAGAGCCCTCATACTCGTTTTCTGCAGCGAGCACGGCGAAGGTACTGACGCAGAGCGTCAGTACGATTGCGACCACAGTGAGGAGAATTGACTTTTTGTTCTTCATGATTTTGATTCCTTTCTTCTTTTGAAACGGTGGATCATTCGGTTGGAAGATCGCTGTATGGCTGTATGAATGATTCCGGCAAAGCGGAAGGGGATGCGGGGATCTTGTTCTTGCGGATTTTGGGAATTTCCGTGAAAAGTGCTGCGGGATTATCGTGCGCAAAGGATAACCGTCTGTCCTTCTTCAGATTCAGAAGCTGGACACCTGCGGAGGTACGTGTCGCCTTGAGCGGGAAGAGCGCGGAGGGGATGAGGGCGCCGTGCATGGAATCCGTGACAAGAAGGATGTCGCGTTCCGTTTTTTCCGGCAGGTAGAAGATTCCGACGACCGGTGCGGCGTCAGAGTATGCTCCGGTCAGCTTGCGACGTGTTGCTTTCGTTTCATAGGTATTGGCTGGGATTCTGACGCCCTTGCCATTTGCGAAGACAAAGAGGAACGTACCGTTCTCGTCCGCATTTGCTTTTTTGCAGTGCATGGCAATACAGCGTTCGCCTGCGTCAAAGCCGAGCTTTGCGGGGATGAAGTCACCGAGGACGGAAGCCTTGGACGGTTCAAAATCCGCCACACGTGCCTTGTAGACCTGTGCGCGATCGGAGAAAAACAGCAGCTCACTGATGTTTTCTGCATCACATTCCGTGCGGAGCTGATCTCCGTCCTTGAATTTCTGCTCGTCGTTGCCGCGCAGAGAAGCCATTGTGATCTTTTTGAAATAACCGTCATGAGAAAGCACGAGCTTTACGGGGTAGTTCTCGACGTGATCGTCCTCGTCGTATTCCGTGATGTCCTCGTTGTAGATGAGCTGCGTCATACGCGGCTTGCCGTACTTCTCACGGACTTCCTTGAGCTGCTTTGCAATCAGCTTCTTCTGCTTTGCTTCACTTGCAAGTATGCTCTCTAAATCGGCAATTTCCTTCTGTAGGGCTTCGATCTCGGAGATGCGGTTGATGATATATTCACGGTTGAGATTGCGCAGCTTGATCTCAGCAATATATTCAGCCTGTGCCTCGTCAATAGAGAAGCCGCGCATCAGATTCGGGATGACGTCCGCATCGTTTTCCGTACCTCGTACGATGGAAATGGCACGGTCGATATCGAGAAGGATCTTTCCAAGACCGAGCAGCAGATGAAGCTTGTCGCGTTTTTTGTCCAAATCGAACTGCAGCTCACGACGGACACAGCCGAGTCGGAAGGTGATCCACTCGTTGAGAATATCCATAACGCCGAGCTGTCTTGGTGCAGAGCCGATCAGCACGTTGAAGTTGCACGCAAATTCATCCTGCAGAGGGGTGAGCTTATACAGCTTCTGCATCAGAAGATCGGGATTCGTTCCTCTGCGCAGATCGAGCGTCAGCTTGAAGCCGTTTTTGTCGATCTCGTCACGGAAGTCGGTGATTTCCTTGAGCTTTCCTTCCTTAACGAGGTCCGAAATACGCTTGACGATCGCTTCGATGGACGTCGAATAGGGAATCTGCAGGATATCGATGCAGTTCTCCTTTTTGTCATAGGCGTATCTTGCACGCATAGAGAAGGAGCCGCGTCCGGTGCGATAGATCTCCTTGAGCTCCAAACGGTTGTAAATGATGGAAGCGCCGGTGGAGAAGTCGGGGGCCTTTACGATATCCATAAAATCCGTTAAGGAGATTTTGGGATCGTTAAGCAGCGCAATCGTACCGTCACAGATCTCTGCCAGGTTAAAGGAGCAGATATTGGATGCCATACCGACTGCAATACCGACGTTGGGGGTGACAAGGACGTTGGGGAACGTCGTAGGGAACAGCGTCGGCTCTGTTTTGGTGTTGTCGTAGTTGGGGACCATATCGACCGCATTACGGTCAATGCCGCGGAACAGCTCGTGGCAAATGGGATCAAGTCGCACCTCTGTATAACGGGGAGCGGCGTATGCCATATCGCGGCTGTAATGCTTACCGAAGGAGCCCTTGGAATCGACAAACGGGTGCAGGAGCGCCTCGTTGTCACGTGTCAGACGGACCATCGTTTCGTAGATAGAGGCATCACCGTGCGGATGATACTGCATCGTTGCGCCCGCAACGTTTGCCGACTTTGTTCTGGGACCGCTCAAAAGCCCCATTTTATACATCGTGTACAAAAGCTTGCGGTGAGAGGGCTTGAAGCCGTCGATCTCGGGAATTGCACGTGAGACGATGACGGTCATGACGTACGGCATATAGTTTTTTTCAATGGTCTCTGT
>JAGBZV010000131.1 GCA_017628075.1 Clostridia bacterium | reverse complement strand
TGGGAGTCGGAATAATACATATAATGGGCTCTCCTGTTCGTAAAATTACTGCATGGAGCGCAGCTTGTCCAGAATCTGTGTGAAATATGGGGGCAGCGGTGTTTCGAATGCAACGTACTCCTGGCTCGTTGGGTGCACAAATCCAAGCAGCTTAGCGTGCAGACACTGTCCGTTCAGGATGGAGGCGTTGCGCGATTCAAAGGCGTTTTTGCCTGAACCGTAAACGGGATCTCCGAGAAGCGGATGTCCCAAATGCGCCATGTGTACGCGGATCTGGTGCGTGCGTCCTGTTTCCAGACGGAAGCAGCAGTACGTAAAGCCGCCGAGGCGCTCAAGCACGGTATAGTGTGTCACGGCACGCCGCGCATCGGGGGATTTGGAAACGGCCATTTTCTTTCGATCGATGGGGTGACGAGCCAGCGGGGCATCTATGGTACCGGAGTCGTTTTTCAAGTTGCCAAGAACGATGGCGTGGTATATGCGGTTGACGGAGTGCTCCTTGATCTGTGCTGCAAGCGACAGATGCGCGCGGTCGTTTTTTGCAACGACGAGAACGCCGGAGGTGTCACGGTCGATGCGATGGACGATGCCGGGGCGGATCACGCCGTTGATGCCGGAGAGAGAATTGCCGCAATGGTGCAGAAGTGCCGACACGAGCGTGCCGGTATAATTGCCGGGGGCAGGGTGCACGACCATTCCCTTTGGCTTATTGACGAGAATGACGTCATCATCCTCATACACTACGTCAAGGGGAATATCCTCCGGTAAGACCTCCAGGGGGATGGGGGCGGGGATTTCAACCTCAACGACATCACCGGCACAGACGCGGTAATTTTTTGGAACGCGCAGTCCGTTGACGGAAACTGCCTCCTCATCGGAAAGCAGCCTTTGTGCGGCAGAGCGTGTCAGCTCCGTGTTTTCGGCGAGGTAGACGTCAATGCGGAGCCCGACGCTGTCCCCCTCAACGTGAAGAAGCATGATCGTCCTCCGCGGATTCATCCAGGTTGGCGGTGTCGTCATCGGAGGCAGAGGCCGCCTTGGTATCGTCTAAGCGGGCGAAGCACAGAAGCCACAGGAACAACAGGGCGCATCCTATGCAGACGAAAATATCCGCAACGTTGAACACAGCAAAATTGATGAGCCTAAAATCGACGAAGTCGACGACGTAGCCCATGATGGTGCGGTCGATCATATTTCCGATACCGCCGCCTATCACGCAGGATAGCGCGACACCGAGCAGGGGATGGGTGACCTGCTTGCTGAACAGATACGCGATCATCAGCACGATGGAAACGGTCGATATCGCAAGGAAGATCCACCTGTGATTGGCCAGCATTCCGAATGCGGCGCCGTAGTTGGTTACGTAGGTAAGATGCAGGACATCCTCAATGAGCGGCTTCGTCGGGATTGGCTTGAGATAGCGGACGGCAGCGCTTTTGGTGATCTGATCGAGTACGATCACTGCGGCGATGATTGCGGTATAGAGAAACGGGAGCCGCATTTTCGTGGAAAATTTCATTTAAGATAATACCAAAAAGGGATCACCGCGGTGTGCGGTACATCGTCGGGGCAGGGAAGAAAAATCCGTCCCAGCCTCCGGAGCGGCTGTACACATACACATCGAGCGGCAATCCCGTCCTTTCGTGTGTGTGGATGTGCAGAGGATCACTCGGTTTCTGCGGCAAGCTCTGCGGCGAGCGATTCGAAGAGTGCATCTGCATCTTCGGCGCTGACGGGATCGGTCTGCGTAGGTGTGTCATCGATCACGACGTGATGGACCTGCGGAGGGGCAGTTACCTTGTCAAAAACCTGCGTGTCGGCGCTTGTGTCGTCGCGGATTGCGGCTGATTGCTCTGTGATGTCAAATCCGTAATCTTCACGGATGAGCTCTGCAATGCTGTCGGAAATGCGCTGTGCATACGTGTCGTTGTCGGTCAGCAGCATAGCGGCCGCATCGGCATCAACACCCGGTGTGAGCACCTCAAGAAATTCGATATGCTGCCGGTATTTCTCAAACATTTCCTCCTTAAGCTGTGCAATGGAGGCCTTCAGCTCATACAGCGTTTTGCGCTCCGCGGCAGCCTTGTCGCGGAACTCGGCAAGCACGCGCATACAGTCGGACTTTGTGGAGCGCATGATCTTGTCTGCACGGTCGGATGCGTCCGCAACGATCTGCTTTCCTGCCTTCTGCGCATTGATAAGTGCAACACGGATGGATTCTTCCTCCGCGCGCAGGGCATCGAGCGTGTCAAGGGTAGACTGCAGCCTGCGTTCCAGTGCATCGTTTTCACGGTAAAGCTCCGTGTATTTTTCCATTACGAAGCTGATGTATTCATCAACCTCGGGAATGCTGTACCCGCGCATGACTCGGGTGAATTCCTTGTTCTTTAACTCATGAGGCGGAATCATAGCCGTTCCTCCTTTCGGTATAATGATTGGTATCAGATCAGTTTTTTGATTCTTACGCGAAGGCGTCCTTTTTTGGAGGTCCCGTCCTGGGCATCAATACAGAATCTGCCGTGTCCGCGGACGGACAGGAACGTTCCCGGGCAGATTTCGGTATCGGGGGCGTCACAGGTGCGGAAGTTGACGTCGACCAGGCCGCCCGTGACCATCTGCTTTGCCCGGTCCCGGGGCAGATTTGCGGCGGCTGCCACCAGAGCGTCAAGACGCATGGACGCGACCGTATCGGAGAAAACCTCCCACCTGCGGGTATCGGGCGTGGCAAAGGCATGCTCGGGCGACAGAGCGGTGAGGTGGACCTTGTCTGCGCCGATGCGCGAAAAGGACGAAAGAAGATCCGCGGATATTGCGGGGGTTGTGAACAGGACTGCCGTACTGTCGCTGAGGACGGCAATATCACCGATAACGTCCCGCTGAAGACCGTGCGAGAGCAGTGCGCCGAGGTAGTCCCGATGTCCGAGCGTTTTATAGCCGGAGCCGGAAACGGAGAGCGCAGCAATACTGCACTCCTGCAGGCAAATCTCAAGCAGTGGAGAGATGCCGTCCGGGGTGCCTGTATCGTCGGTCAGATAGGACAGGGTATCGGAGATGTATTCCGGAAACAGGAAAAGACGCGCGCGCTCGGCAAACGGATATCCGCCGAAAAAGACGAAGCTGCGGCCCTCTATCAACCCGCACTGCGTAAGATATGCGCGGACGAGGGCTTGCTCACCAAGGCTGAGAAAGTCACCGCAGACCGTACTGCCCGCAGACCGGTCCACAAGATCGGCTGTGTGCGCAAGGAGGAATCGCTCCTCCTCACTGCGAGCCAGGTACGTAATTGCTTTTTCATTTGCCATCATCCAACCAGAAGCGTCCGAATAATGGAGAGCAGGATGAACGTGACGAAGAAAGAGAGGTCAATGGGGAGAGCGGCAATAGCTTCAAACCGTTCCAAGACACAGCGCACGGGATAGATCACCGTTTCCGTCACCTGATAGATGAATTCGGTAATGCTGTTTCCCTCAAGCATCGGAAGCCACGAGAGTATGGCCCGTATGAACATGAGCGTTTGCAGCGCACCAATCAAAAGAGCGGTGGCGTTGGCAAGCACAAAAGTAAACTGTGACATGGATTCTCCTTGCTTCTCAGAGTCTATGTACGGCGTGCGTCAAAGGCTCTGTTCAGATCTCGTTTGTGTAGATGTCATCCTCGTCAATGGGAGACTTTGGCTGGGGCTCGGGCTTACGGAGCTGATCACCGGAAACGTCAACGTTGTTGGGGGTGATAACGAAGGTGTTGTTTGCAACGCGCTTGAGCTGGCCGTCGATGGAATATGCAACGCCGGACAGGAAGTCGATAAGACGGCGAGCGGTTTCCTTGTTGGTGCCCTCAAGGTTCAAGACGACGGTGCGGCGGTTGAGCAGGTGATCTGCGATCTGATTGACGTTCTCGTAGCGATCGGGCTTAACGACCTTCAGCTCCAGGTTGGAGATGCCGGCTGCTGCCTGTCTTTGCGGCTGGGGCTGGGGCTGGGGCTGCTCGTATGCGCCGAAGCTGCTTCCGTTGTCGTATGCGCCCTGTGTGCCTGCCATCGGATCGTCCATCGGCATATCGTCGCCGAACAGATCTCCGTCGTAATCATTATAATCGAGATCATCAGAGCCGACCATACCCTTGATCTTGTCAAAAATTCCCATTGTAGTACCTCCACATGTTACATTGTTGAATTTATTTTGTTTGCGAGAATTCTTTTTTGGGGTGTTCCGGGGCAATCCCGGTGTCCGGATACGCGCTGTTCTTGCACGGATCCGATATACCTAATAATTATACCACAGATTGCAAATTTGTGCACCCTTTTTTGGGGCAAAAAGCGCAGTTTTAACAAATTGTTTACAATTTTTTCGAGGAAAAGCGACGGTTTTTTGCGGTTGTTCGACCGTTATCGACCTGATGGGGGGTAGATGCGTGCACCGAATATTCCGGAGCCGACTCTGACGATATGGGAACCGCATACAATTGCGGCCTCATAGGATCCGGACATCCCCATGGAAAGCACGGGGGTGATCTCCGGATGGGCGGATAACCGTGCCTCCGTCAGCCGCTCAAACAGCCGTCTGGTTTCCTTGAAATACGTAAGATATTGCGCGTACGCGGCATCGCCCGTTCCGCAGTTGGGGGCAACGGTCATTACGCCGCAGATACGGACGTGCGGATAGATCTGCACGGCGTCATAAAAGGAAAGAAGCGCCTCTTCATCCGGAGCGATACCGCCCTTTGCTTCCTCTCTGCCGATGTTGATTTCGATCAGACAGTCGATTGTGCGACTGTGCTTTGCTGCCTGCCGGTCGATTTCTGCGGCGAGAGAAAGGGAATCGAGGGAGTGGATCATATCCACCTTATCTGCGATATATTTGACCTTATTCTTCTGTAAGGAGCCGATTAAGTGAACGGAAACGCCGTCCAGGTGCAGGTGCGGATATTTTTCGCACAACTCCTGTACGCGATTTTCTCCGATGCAGCGGATCCCGCATCGGTCAATCGCCTCGTTGATGCGGTCGGCGCTGACCGTTTTCGTGACAGCCATCAGCGTTACGGTCTGTCTGTATGGAGATGCCGCTTCTGCTGCTGCGATCCTTTCGCGTACGGCGGCGACGTTGGTTTCCAGCTCCTGCGCCGCGTCTGCTCGTTGATTTGTCATGGAAGCTTCCTTTCTGACCGTGCGTGTGCCGGTGCTGCTTTCAAAATCAGGAGATGATTTTTCCGACATACAGATTCTTTCCGTTTACGATGATATGGTCGTAGAGCTGAAGCATATCGGCATCCTCCGTGCTGCCGTTGTTTGCGCGGCAGATGAAATAGCCGTCGAGCTCACGGAGCGGCTCGATCCGACGGAAATTGACGACGTAGCCCTCAAGAATATAGACACCCTGGACGCCGTCACGGATACGAACGGCGGAAATCGGGACTCTGTAGCCCTCCCATGTTTCGGTAACGATCTGTACGCTCTGCCGACGAAGGAAAGAGAAATGCTCCGGAATGGTGTTGGTACGGAATACCAGCACGACGCGGTCGTCGTCCGCCTGCAGGATGATTCGGTCAAGGATCATGCTGATGCGCATATCGGAGTTGTAGGGGAAGATTACCGTATACGTATAGCCCTCGGTATATGCACGCGATTCCTCTGTTGTGATCTTGACACCGATATACCAGTTGTATTCGGTGACGATTTTTCCGCAGCTCGTTCCACCCTCGCTGTTTTTCTGAAGGGAGGTGTCCGCCGCAGATGCTACGAGAGAATCGAATTCGTCAAGCGTCAGGTTTTCAATCTTGGAGGAGGAAAAGATCTGCTCGAAGCCGTCGATGTCGGCGTAATAATAGCCGGCACGGTCGGATAGCACAGTCTGGGAGACCGTACCGGAGCCGCCGCTGACCAGCGCGGCGCGCTCGGCCTCCAGCGCGGCGATTGCCTCATCGAAATTTTCCACGTGCTTTGTGATGATCTGGCGCTGGTTCATGGAGGCGATGAGGTCGTTTGCCTTTGCCATCGCGTAGCCTGCGGTGCCGTTTGCCATACGGGTGAGCAGGGTATAGTAGGCGTTGTTGATGGCATTATCGATCAGTCCCGTATCGGAATAGCTGATATTTTCATCAAGGTTGGAGCTTTTAAGAAGCTGGAGCTTGCGTTCAATCTCAGTCAGCTTCAGGCTCTGCTCGTGTGATGCGGAGCCGGAGTATACCTGGCAGACCTCCTCGCCGACGGAAACCTTCGTTCCGTCATCCAAAAGGAAGTTGATGTTGCCGGCATCACCCGGTGCGGTATAGAGAAGCGACTCTCCGCGGAAGATATACGCATCGTAGCCGGAGGTCTGCTCCTGTGTGGTAAAGGAAATAGACGCCGTTTCCACCTCCGTGGAAAAGGTGCTGATAATATGATAAAGAAGAAACACCGCAAGGCCGACGGAGAGAACGGTGGAAAGCACGTACTTCAACACACCGGCAAGATATTTCAGATCCAAGTGTACACACTCCTTTGCTTATGGGGATCCCGCTTTGGGCGGCGGGCTTGGTGGTGGGTGGCGTTATGGCGCACGTTCTGCGGAAAAGACGGCGAGTGCATCCTCGCAGAGTGCAGATAGGATATCCGTGCCCTTTGGATACCCGTCCGGATAGAGCCAATGCACGGAGGGGCTGCGCCGAAACCAGGTCAGCTGACGCTTTGCATAACGGCGGGTTGCCGTGCGAAGCTGCTCTGCGGCTTCCTCAAGCGTCATTTCACCGCGCAGATGCGCGAGGAATTCCTTGTAGCCGATGGCTTGTGCGGCGGTGGAGCCGTCCGGGAGAAATCCTTTCCCATACATACTGCGGACCTCATCCAATAGTCCCTGCTCCAGCATGAGATCTACGCGCCGGTTGATGCGCTCGTGCAGCACAGCTCTGTCACGGAAATCAAGCCCCACGGTGCAGGCATCATACCGAGGGGACTCCGGCACGGATGCCGTATCCCATTCCGTTTTGGTTTTGCCTGTGACAAGGTAGATTTCCAGCGCGCGCAGAACGCGCTTGGTATTGTTTTTATGGATGGAGGCGGCGGCAATCGGATCTACTGCGCGAAGGCGCTCGTAGATGCCGTCAATGCCGTTACATTCATATTCCTCTGTCAGAGCACGAAGGATCTCACCGTCGTTCTCCTCCGGCTTGTCCGAGAAGCGGATGCCGCGGATCGTGCTGTCAAGATACAGCCCCGTGCCGCCGCAGAATATAGGCAGCTTGCCGCGGGAAAGCACGTCGTCTGCGCACGCAGTGGCAGCAGCGGCATAATCCGGGCAGGAAAAGGGCGTGCGCGGATCGACGAAGTCGATGCAATGGTGCGGAATCCCCTGCATTTCCTTGGGTGTCGGCTTTGCCGTTCCGATGGAGAGATACTGGTAGATCTGCATGGAATCGCAGGAAATAACCTCGCCGTTAAGCCGTTTTGCAAGTGCAACGGCAAGGGCGGTCTTTCCGCTTGCCGTCGGGCCTACGACGCAAAGCACGCGAGGCGGTACGGACGTTTTCTTTGCGGCGCTCATTGGATAAGCATGGCGTCGCCGAACGAAAAGAAGCGATATTCCTCACGGATTGCTTCTGCATAAGCGTTCATAACGGTCTGACGGGACGCAAGGGCGGATATGAGCATCAAAAGCGTGCTCTCGGGCAGGTGGAAATTTGTGATCAGCGCATCAACGCATCGGAAACGATAGCCGGGATAGATGAAGATCCGTGTATCTCCCTGCACGGCGTGCAGGATGCCGTTCTCGTCCGCGGCACTTTCCAGCGTGCGCACGGAGGTCGTTCCGACGGCGATGATGCGGCGCCCTTCACTGCGGGCGCGGTTGATCGTTTCTGCGGCTTCCCTGGATACCGAGAAGAATTCGGCGTGCATGACGTGGTCCTCTACGTTGTCAACCTTGACGGGGCGGAACGTGCCAAGCCCGACGTGCAGGGTAACGAATACGGTTTCCACGCCTTTGGCACGGAGTGCCTCCAAAAGGGCTGTTGTGAAATGCAGTCCTGCCGTCGGTGCGGCGGCAGAGCCCTCGTGCTTTGCGTAGACGGTCTGATAGCGAGAGCGATCCTCAAGCTTTTCCGTGATGTAGGGAGGAAGCGGCATATTGCCGATCTCGTCGAGCACCTCGTAAAGATTTTTGTAGCGGCTGCGGTCGTAGGAGAAGCGTACGATACGGTTTCCGTCCTCTACCGTTTCCAGAATGTCTGCGCGCAGAACGCCGTCACCGAAGGAAACGGCGGCACCGGGCTTGAGCCGTCTGCCGGGATGCAGAAGCACCTCCCATACGTCCTCCTCCATCTGCTTCAGAAGAAGGAACTCAACTCTGACCGTGGAATTTTCTGAAATTTTCGTGCCGTAGATACGGGCGGGGATGACCTTGGATTCGTTGAAGACCAGGACGTCACCCGGGTGCAGCTCGTCAAGGATATCCCTGAAAATTTTGTGACGGTAGCTGCCTGTTTTGCGATCCAGCACCATCAGACGTGATTCATCACGGTTTTTGGCGGGTGTCTGTGCGATCAGACGCTCCGGAAGATCATAGTAAAAATCCTTTGTGGACAGAGGCGTTTCGTTCATGCGTTGCTCTCCTGAAATTGCGTTTTGGCGTGGGGTTGCGCCTTGGGCGGATAGAAATCTGCCCATTCTGCGGATCGAATATCCTATTATACCATACTTTTGCGCAAAAAGGAAGACCTATTGAAGAAAATTTCGTGAACAAATTTCCGAAGGGGATTTTTGTCCCCCAAATGCTTGACAAATTTGCGCGTATGTGATACCATTAAGTAAAATCAAGCTGCATGGATGTTTTTTGCAGACAGAACAGAAAGGAATTATATAGAATGGACAAACTACTTACAAAAGCGAAATTTATTACCACGCATACACCGAGATCCTCGGTGGTTCCGGTTTTCCGTCAGACGTTTGTGCCGAGAAACGCAGTAATCTCCGCTGTGCTGACGATTACGGCACGTGGAATCTACGAAGCGCGTATCAACGGTACGCGTGTCGGGAAATTCTTGTTTGCCCCGGGTTGGACCTCCTACAAAACCCGCCTTCAGGTACAGACCTATGACGTCACAAAAATGATCGAGCAAGAGGTCTGTATTGATATTCTGCTTGGCTCCGGTTGGCACTACGGTCACATTCAGCTTGAAAAATTTGCGGTTATCTGTGATCCGTGTGTCATCGCTGAGCTGAACGTGGTGTATGAGGACGGCACCTCCGAGTGTATTGTGACCGATGAGAGCTGGATGTATTCTAAGACCCCGATCCTGTTTTCGGACTATTACGACGGTGAGATTTACGATGCCAATGTCACATACGGTGATTGGAAGCCGGTTGTGATCACCGACGGTAAGCGTGAGGCGCTGATCGAGCAGGAGGGCGAGATTGTTACTGCAATTGAGGAGCTCCCTGCAATCAATTATTTCATTACACCTAAGGGTGAGCGAGTAATCGATTTTGGTCAGGAGGTCACAGGCTTTGTCTGCTTCCGCACGGTTGGCGAGATCGGATCGCGCATTTCTATCGACCATGCCGAGATCCTTGACAAGGACGGAAACTTTTATAACGAAAACTACAGATCCGCAAAGTCCAACATTACGTACATTACGGATGGCGATACGGAAAAATGGTACCATCCGGTATTCTCCTTCCAGGGCTTCCGCTATATCAGGCTGACGGAATACCCGAGCAAGGATGTCTATGTCGGTGATTTCCGCGCGGTTGTTGTCCATTCCGATATCAAACGGACAGGCTGGTTCTCCTGCTCTGATCCGCTTGTGAACCGTCTGTATGAAAACGTGATCTGGGGACAGCGCGGCAATTTCCTTGACATTCCGACCGACTGTCCGCAGCGCAACGAACGGCTGGGCTGGACAGGTGATGCTGAGGTGTTTTGCCGGACGGCTGCGTACAACTATGATGTGGAGCGCTTCTTTGCGAAGTGGCTGCGCGATCTGGAGGCGGATCAGGCGGAAAGCGGCGCGATCGCCAGCGTCGTTCCCAATATGCTGTGGGATCCTGACGGTGCTTTTGCATGGGGGGATGCGGCAACGGTTTGCCCGTGGGAGATCTATCGTGCCTACGGTGATCCAAAGATTCTTGCGCGCCAGTTTAACTCCATGATGAAATGGGTTAATTACGTATACAATAAGGGCAACGGTCCGGAGGCTTGGGGCGGAGGCAATCAGTACGGTGACTGGCTCTCTCTTGATGCAGAGGAGGGCTCCTGCTACGGTGCTACCAGCCATCAGCTGCTTGCAACGGCATTCCTCTCCTATGCGTGTGATCTGCTCATCAAGGCAGGACGTGTGCTTGGTCGCGATATGGCGGTATACGAGGCGCGGCGTCGTGAGGTCGGGGAGACGTTTGTTCAGCACTTCGTCGATGAGAACGGATGGCTGACCAGTGACACCCAGACGGCGTACGTATGCGCACTGCGCTTCGGTCTGGCACCGGACGTACCGAGGTACGCTGCTCATCTTGCGGAGCTGATCAAAAACAACGGCAACAAGCTGAAGACCGGCTTCATTGGCACAGCGTTCATCATGGAAGCGCTGAGCGAGAACGGCTATGCGGATGTTGCGTATTCTCTGCTGCTGCAAAAGGAATTCCCGTCGTGGCTATACTCGGTTCGCAAGGGCGCAACGACGATCTGGGAGCATTGGGACGGTCTGAAGCCGGACGGCTCGGTCTGGTCCAAGGATATGAACTCCTTCAACCACTACGCGTACGGTGCAGTGGCCTCCTTTATGTACGGCACGATATGCGGCATTCAGCCGGACGAGGAGCATCCCGGTTATGCGAACATCAAGATCGCACCGATCCCGGATGCGCGTCTTGATTGGGCACACGCGATGCTCGATACCCGTCACGGAACGGTCATCTCCGGTTGGGAAAAATGTGAGGGCGGCTATCGCATCTCCGTTACCGTTCCCGACGGAGCAACAGCTGACGTTACGGTTGGCGATAAGACGGAGCACGTTGCCGGCGGCACGTACGAATATTTCCTGAATGCGTAACGATACGGTGCCGCTTTGCTGATGTGCAAGGGAAACTTCCGACGAGGTGTTGCAAGAGCTTGCAACACCTCGTTTTCGCGCTTTGAATGTTCGGTTACGGACAATCCTTTGGGACTATGCGTCCTCACCGAAGGCCCGTATCGCACGGACGATCTCCTCTGCGAGCTCTTCCTCTGCGCGGCACAAGGGCAGTCGGAATTCGCCCGAGCAATAACCGAGTGCGGCCATTGCAGATTTGACGGGAATGGGATTGACCTCGGAAAACAGCATGCGGACGAGGGGGGCACACCGGCACTGCAGATCGCAGGCTGCGGCAGGATCGGAGGAAAACCACGCCCGGCACATTCTGCATACGGTGCGCGGAAGAAGATTCGACAAAACGGAGATGACGCCTTGCGCGCCGACGGACAGCATCGGGACAACGGTGCCGTCACTGCCTGCGTACAGCGCAAGGGAATTGCGAGCGGCACCGTTTAGCCATGCTGCGCGCTCAAGATCGCCCGTCGCATCCTTGAGCGCGGCAATATTGGCGTGCCCGGACAGACGCAGGCAGGTTTCGGGTGCAACGTGCAGGCCGGTACGGGAGGGAACCTCATAGAGGATGACGGGAACCTCTGCGGCGTCTGCAATGGCAGTATAATGACGGTAAAGCCCCTCTTGGGAGCATTTGTTGTAGTACGGCGTTACGACGAGCACGGCGGAGGCTCCTGCCTGGCAGGCAGCCTTGGTCAGTTCGATGGCACGTGACGTGGTCGGTGCACCGCAGCCTGCGATGACCGGCAGCGAGGGAGCGTGTGTGCGGGCAAGCGTGATGAGGCGCGTGTGCTCCTCGCAGGTCAGCGCGGCTGCTTCTCCCGTCGTGCCGGCAACGACGAGCGCATCGACACCCGCATCTGCCTGCCGGTGTACGAGTGCGGCGAACGCATCCTCGTCGATTTCCTGCGGCTTTCCCGCCATAAACGGCGTGATGAGCGCTGTGGCACATCCGCGGAATGGAATCTGTTTTGACATGGGGCACTCCTTTGTCTGATTTTGTACCGCGGCGGGTGCCCGTGGCAGCAGCTGCGGCATTTATAGAATATGCCGTGAAAATAACTGTTGACATCGGGCACACAGTATGTTATAATGAAATTGACCAAATAATAACGGAGGTACAGTTATGTACGAAAATTTTGAATTTGACCGTGCACTCGTAAAATGCCATCCCACAGAGCGTCAGCTTATGGTTGAAAAAATGGAATTTTATGCATTTGCACATTTTACGGTCAACACCTTTACGGACAGAGAATGGGGCGACGGCACGGAGCCGGAGTCTGCATTCAATCCGACGGAGCTGGATGCCGATCAGTGGGTGGAGGCACTCAAGGCTGCCGGCATCACCGGTCTGATTTTGACCTGTAAGCACCATGACGGCTTCTGTCTGTGGCCGTCCAAGTACACGGAGCATTCCGTGAAGAACAGCCCGTATAAGAACGGACAGGGTGACGTTGTGCGTGAGGTATCCGAGGCCTGTGCACGCGGCGGCATCCGCTTTGGCGTGTATCTGTCTCCGTGGGACAGAAACTGCCAGGTCTACGGACAGGGTGAGCCGTACGACGATTACTTCTGCAACCAGCTGACGGAGCTGCTTACGCAGTACGGAGATCTCTTTACCGTCTGGTTTGACGGTGCGTGCGGCGAGGGCCCCAACGGCAAGAAGCAGGTTTACGACTGGGAGCGCTACTATGCGCTGATCCGCCGTCTGCAGCCCGATGCAGCGATCTCCATTACCGGTCCCGATATCCGCTGGTGCGGCAACGAGGCAGGCGACACGCGTGAGTCCGAGTGGTCTGTCCTGCCGCGTACGGTCCGCCTGGAGGAGGAGGTTGCCGAAAACAGCCAGACCTCCGACAACGCTGCGTTCCGTGAAAAGAAGCTGAGAGATGAGGATCGCGACCTTGGCAGCCGTGAGATTTTGCGCAAGGCTACCGAGCTGACGTGGAGACCGTCTGAAACGGATACCTCCATCCGTCCCGGCTGGTTCTATCATTCTTGGGAGGACGATAAGGTGCGCTCTGTCGAAACGCTGATCGACATCTGGTACCGTACCGTCGGCGGCAACTCCACGCTGCTGCTCAATATTCCTCCGGACAGACGCGGTCTGTTTCATGAGGTCGACGTTGCGCGTCTGCGCGGCATGGGCGAATACATCCGCCGTACCTTTGCCGTGAACTTTGCAGAGGACGCTGTGATCACCGCTGACACCGATAACGGCTACGACCTTCCCGAAAACGTCAAGGAGGATTCGTACGACACCTATTACAAGCCCTTTGACGGTGACAATACGCCGACGCTTCATATCCGTCTTAACGAGCCGAAGAACGTCACGCACGTTGTAATCAAGGAGTGTATCCCATATAGCCAGCGTATTGAGCGCTTCGGTATTGACGTCCGTGTTGGTGATGCGTGGGTTGAGGTCTGTGCAGGCACGACGGTCGGCTACAAGAAGATTGCAAAGTTTGATGCAGTCGAAACGCAGGAGATCAGGATCCGTATCCTCGATTCCCGTGTGGCACCGATCATTTCCTTTGTGGGTGTTTATTGATACAAACGGCACGCGCCGTGCATAAACGGAGGCCGGATACGGGCATTTTGCCCGTATCCGGCCGTTTTTGCTTTGTATTACGTGCGTGCTGCGGATCGTTTGCGCGGGGGCGTATACTGCTCCAGCGTGTCAAGATATGCGCTGACGTCAAAGGGCTGTGCTGCGGCATCGCTCCTCAGATACAGAGGATGGTGCGGATGCCCCTTTTTGGAGCGCGCGCCGACGGAATACCATTTTGCTCCGTGCCGCTCCCCGATGGCGATCATGTCGCGGACGGTAGGGATGAGATAGCTGCGCCGTTCGATCACCGTTCCCCACGCCGCCCATACGGCGGGCGTGCGGCCATCCCTGTACAGGGAGAGAATGTGGTCGAAGGCCGCCATGTTCTCGCGGTGCAGTGCCTCGTTGCGGCAGAGATCCATGGCGTCGGGATCGGTGGCGCGCTGTGCGTAGACGTTGAACATGATAAAGCTGTCGTAGCCGTTGCCGTGCGCGATGCGTGAAACGCTTTTGAGGGTGTTGTCAAGGTCGCCCGGGGCGGCAGTGGAGGGATTGATGCCGATACAGATCAGCGGATTTTCACCGCGTGTGCCGAGGATATACCGGTATTCCAAATAGGTATGCGGAACATAAAGCCACGCATTGCGGTCATAGGAAACGTCGGCGGTTTCCTGCTCGGAGAGGGCGAGGGCAAACGGTGTGATCTCGGACTCCGTCAGAGTTTTTGCGGGGATGTGCATAGCAGACCTCCTGTTCGATTATGCTGGGAACAGTATACCATATTCTTCCCGCAATGTCAAGAAAATCCGAATAAAAGGCGCGCTTGGGGTGAGCTTCGCTGTGCTTGCGCACGATTTACTGCGAATTGCACAAAAAAATTCCGAAAAATTGTGGAATTTGGATATTTACAAATCGGCGTTTTTCGTGTATAATATTTAGTACGCGCGCAAGAGTGCGTGCAGCAAGCGCCATAGATCAAAGAACCAACAGAAGTACGTGTCGTTCGGAAATATCAATCTTATGATATCTACCCGCTCATCGGCCGGCGTCTGTTGTTTTTTTGTGCTCCGACGGTATGCTTTGGGCGGTGAACGGTAAAGATTCTGTGAATTTTCCGGACAGATATGGAAAAATAGAAGCATTTATGCTATAATATAAGAAATGTATTCCGGAATCTCGTGCTCCGGAGAATAAACGGACGGGCTGCCCCGCCGAATATACGCCGGAACCCGCCATGCGCCGGGACGGCGCCAAACCCACCGAGAAAGGAAGCCTTCCTGACGGAAGGCGTTGGTATAGATACCCATGGCAATTACGACAGAAAAGCTGGAAATGAAATCCATGCCGTGCGTACCGCTGCGCGGTGTGGTCATCTTTCCGATGATCCCGATCACCTTTGAGGTGTCCGATAAAAAATGGATCCGCGTGTGTGAGCGCGCGGCGCAGAGCAATTCTGAGCTGCTGTTCGTCACACAGCGCGAGCTGCAGCCCGACGATCCCACGGAGAACGATCTGTTCCGCTTCGGTACGACGTCCCGCATCAAGCAGCTTGTCAAAATGCCCGACGGCTCCGCAAGAATGATCGTTGACGGTACGGCACGTATGGAGGTGACCTCCTTCGTCGTTTCCGCTGACCATATTACCGCAATGGGCTTCGTTCGGATTCTCAATATCGACGCGGCAGGCGGTATCCATTCTGAAGCGCTTTTGATGAACACGGTGAAATCCGTGGAAAAAATGATCAACTACCTGCCAAAGGCCTCCAAGGAGCTCATTATGACGGTGCGCGGCATCAAGGAGCCCGGCCTTTTGGCGGATTTTATCGCGTCCAATATCCTCGTCAAGTATCAGGACAAGCAAGCCGTGCTTGAGGAGGCCAATCCCGTCAAGCGCCTGGAGCTTGTGAACGTGCTTTTGGAAAGTGAGGAGGAGATTCTCCGCACCGAGCAGGACATCCACAATAAGGTCCGTGCGCAGATGGAACAGAATCAGCGCAATTACTATCTGCGGGAGCAGCTTCGCGTGATTCAGAACGAGCTGCGCGGTGAGATTCCGTTCGGCGCCGAGGACGGAGAGGAGGACGGCTTCTTCGATGAGGACGACGGCGACGAGATGAACGAGTACGCGGAGAAGATCCGTCGTGTCACAGAGGGTGCTCCCACGGAGGTCCGCGCAAAGCTCATGAAGGAGCTCAAGCGCCTGACGAAGATCCCCTACGGTGCGGCCGAGGGCAACGTTCTGCGCAATTATCTCGATCTTGCGCTGGAGTATCCGTGGGCAAAGAAGTCCAAGGATCGCGTGGACGTCAAGTCTGCGCGGCGCGTGCTGGACGCCGATCACGACGGTATGGAAAAGGTCAAGGAGCGTATTCTTGAATATCTTTCCGTCCGTCAGCTCAATCCCGACGTGCGCAATCAGATTTTGTGTCTGGTAGGTCCTCCCGGTGTCGGAAAAACGTCGATTGCATCGTCCATTGCGCGCGCCCTGCACAGAAAATACGTGCGCGTATCCCTTGGCGGTGTGCGTGACGAGGCGGATATTCGCGGACACAGAAAAACGTACGTGGGTGCAATGCCCGGCAGAATCGTCAATGCAATGTCTGAGGCGGGCGTCAACAACCCGCTGATCCTGCTTGACGAGCTGGATAAGCTGACGCGCGATGCACACGGTGATCCGGCTTCCGCGCTTCTGGAGGTTCTGGACGGAGAGCAGAATAAGACCTTCCGCGACCATTTTCTGGAGCTTCCCGTGGATCTGTCCGACTGTATGTTTATTGCAACGGCGAATACGCTCGAAACGGTGCCCGCACCGCTGCTTGACCGTATTGAGGTGATCAGGCTGCCAGCATATACGCGCGAGGAGAAGTTCTCCATTGCAGATCACCACCTGATTGCAAAGCAGTGTAAGCGCCACGGTCTGAACAGACGCACTCTGCGTATTTCGGATGAGGCACTGTACGATATCATTGATTTTTACACGAGAGAGGCCGGTGTGCGCCATCTTGAGCGCGAGATCGCATCGCTGTGCCGTAAGGCCGCTATGCGGATCGCAGACGAGGGCGTGAAGACCTGTTCCGTTACACGCGGCAATTTGACTGAGTATCTTGGTCAGCGCAAGGTGCGTCCCGATGCCATCTCCGATCGCAACGAGGTCGGTGTGGTCAACGGTCTTGCCTATACGGAATCCGGCGGAGATATGCTTCGCATTGAGGTTACTGCGGTTCCCGGTACCGGCCGGATCGAGCTGACAGGCTCTCTTGGCGACGTTATGAAGGAATCGGCGCGCGCGGCGATTACGTTTGTACGCTCACGTACTGCGCGCTTTGGTATCGATCCCGATTTTTATAAAAACTGCGACATTCATATCCACGTTCCCGAGGGCGCAGTGCCAAAGGACGGTCCCTCTGCCGGTGTTACGATGGTCACGGCGCTCATTTCCGAGCTGTCCGGCCGTGCCGTGCGCCGCGACGTTGCCATGACGGGTGAGATCTCCCTGCGCGGTCGCGTCATGGCGATTGGCGGTCTGCGCGAGAAAACGATGGCGGCGTACAAGGCAGGCGTTGGCATCATCTGCATCCCCGAGGAAAACGTACCGGACCTTGAGGAGGTCGCATCCGTTGTAAAGGAGCACGTGACCTTCTATCCCTGCAGACACGTGGATGAGGTGCTGGCAATTGCGCTGACGGAGGAGCGTCCGGATGAGATGGCAGAGCCCGCAATTCCCGAGCCGCTGGTCCTTTTTTCCACACAGACAGTGACCGTCCCTGCGGCAACCTATGCGGTGGAGAGGCATTGAGATGACGATCAATTATCAAAACGTAGAGCTCGTTATGAGCGCGGGCTTTCCCGAGCAGTTTCCGCAGGACGGACTTCCGCAGATTGCGTTTTCCGGACGCTCAAACGTCGGGAAAAGCTCATTAATCAACGCGCTTTTGGGAAGAAAGAGTCTGGCGCGTGTGTCCGGGTCCCCCGGAAAGACGATCACGGCGAATTTTTACAACGTGGATAAAAAATATTATCTGGTCGATCTGCCCGGCTACGGATTTGCAAAAAGACCGGATGCCGAGCGCGAAAAATGGAGCACGCTGATGGGGGCGGATTTTGATCAGAACCCCAATCTGCGGCTTGTGGTGCAGCTCATCGATCTCAAGGTCGGTCCGACCAGGGATGACGACCAGATGCTGTCGTGGCTGTACGAAACGCGTACGCCGTACATCATTGCGGCAACGAAGGCCGACAAGCTCAACGTGACTGAAAGGAAGCGGAATCTTTCCAGCCTTTGCAGTGACCAGATGATCCTGGAGGGAACGCACGTTATCGCCTTTTCCGCAC
>JAGBZV010000130.1 GCA_017628075.1 Clostridia bacterium | reverse complement strand
CACCAATACTCGTCACTCCTTCGGGTATGTGAATTTCGGTCAGACTGCAATTATAAAACGTGTTATCACTAATACTCGTCACACCGTCCGGAATATGAACGTTGCGCAACTCTCCGCACTGCTCGAAAGCAGAAACACCTATTTTTGTCACGCTGTCGGGAATACCCACTCGCTCAAGCTTCCAGCAACTTTGAAACATTCTGCCGGGAATCGTTGTCCATCCGTCCGGAATATCAATCTCGGTCAGTGAAACACACTCTCTGAATACATTCAACCCTATACTGTCTACGTCAGCAGGCAATATCACGCTTTCCAGCTTTTCGCACTTTTGAAATGCCATACCGGCAATTTGGGTCATGCTTTCCGGAAATACAACACTTCGCAAAATTGAACATTCGGCAAAAGCGAACATGCCAACACTCGTTAACGTTTGCGGAAACGTAATTTCCGTTAGCGTATTGCATCCAAGGAATGCATATTCACCAATGCTTGTCACGCCCTCGGGAACACTTAAGTTACGAAGCCCCGAGCAGCAATAAAACGCATATGCTCCGATGCTTGTGACGCCATCCGGAATCACACTTGTGCTGCAGCCCGCGATCAGCGTGCCGCTGCTTGTTTCGATCAGGCAATTCTCTATACTGTGATATGTGGTATTTTCGGGTGCAACCGTAATACTTTCCAGCAAAAGGGTTTTTCCGACAATCCCTTGACCAATGTGTGTCACGCTCGCAGGAATATGCAGCTCGGTAAGCTTCCAGCAGCTCTCAAATGCAAAATCACCGATATAGGTAAGATTTTCGGGCAAGGTAATCTCTGTCAGCTTGGTACAATAGCGGAATGCCGCCTCTTGGATTTGGGTGACCGAATCCGGGATTGTGACTTTGGTGATTGTGACGCAGTTTTCAAATGCGCCCTCTCCAATATCCACCACCAGTTCTCCGTCGGGCGAATACTTGGGAATGATCAAGTGAATATCCTTACAGCTGCCGATCCCGACCACGCTGCAATTTCCGTCGCCGCGTGAACGGTATTCCAGCCCCTCGGAGTAGACCTCTTGCTCGGTTTGCTCGCTATCGGTTTGCTTTTCGTCATCACTCACACCGCGCAGAGCATTGAACAGCACATGCAGATCGCGCTTGTTTTGCTCACCAAGCAATGTGGATACGGTGTTTTCATCCTGCGTCAGCACGATATCCAGCGCATGCAGCAGCGTACCGTCATACTCCTCGGCATATTCCTGGCGCACGTAGGTATCCAAGCGCCATACCGTCAGCGAGGTCAGGGCAACCGTCAAAAGCAGCAGCACGGCTGCCGCGATCATGGCGACACGTAAATAAGGCTTGAGGCGCGTGGCGCGGTAATTGTCGGCGCGCTCGATCAGCACGGGATCGATGTCCTCCATCCAGTGTAGCAAAGGGAGATTTTTCATACCGTATATCCCTCCTCAGCCAAGGTCTTGCGCAGCTTGCCACGCGCTCGTGAGAGGATCTTGAACACGGCGGCTTGGCTGATAGCGTACCGCTCGGAAATGCGCTCAACGCTCTCCAAGTAGTAATAGCGGCGAATGAACACACAGCAATCACGCTCGGGCAAGCTCCACAAAAACGCATTGAGAATGCGCGAAAACTCCTCACGTTCGATTTGTGCAGCAAGCTCTGCGTCGGGTGCAGCTACCTCGCCGATCTCGTCAAGCGCGAGCATGATCTCTCCCCCACCGCGCTTTTCGCGGTGACGGTGCTCCAAGCGGTTCAGGGAAAGATTGCGCGTGATCTTCCCCACGTAGGTTCTCAGATTTTCGGGCTTTGCGGGCGGAATGGAATTCCAGGTGCGCAACCACGTGTCGTTGACGCACTCCTCGCTGTCCTGCATATTCTGCAGTATGTTTTGCGCAAGTCCCGTACAGTACGCGCCGTATTTGGTTTCTGTTTGCACGATTGCCCGCTCATCGCGCTGATGATACAGGTCAACAATCTCCTGATCTTGCATACTAAACTCCTTTCGTTCTTTGATCGGTGCACAGCACCCTTCATATAAGAACACCGCGTTTTTGTCGGGATTTGACACATTTTTCAAAAAAAGATAAAACAATAATGATCCTCCAACGGCATGCGCCGTTG
>JAGBZV010000129.1 GCA_017628075.1 Clostridia bacterium | reverse complement strand
GAAAGCTCTGCGGCAGTGCCGTTTTTTACTTATTTGCAGGCATCTAAAATGACGTGAGCCGCGCGCTGTAAAAGCTCCATCGGGATATTCAGCGCGGGGAGCAGACGGATCTTATCCTTTGCCGTGAGGCACAGCACGCCGCATTCCATACAGCGTGCGAGGACCTCCGCGGCAGGCTTGGTGGTTTTGAGTCCGATCATGAGGCCCATGCCGCTGACCGATTCAATCCCCTCAGCGCCGGAGAAGACATCCATAAGATACGCGCTCTTTTCGCGTACGCCAGCGAGGAACGCATCGTCCAGACGGGAGAGGATCGAAAGCGCACCTGCGCAGCAGACGGGATTTCCGCCGAAGGTCGATCCGTGGTCGCCGTAGCCGAGAACGGACTCCGTTTTTTCGCCAAGAAGGCACGCACCAAGCGGCAGACCGCCGCCGATGCCCTTTGCCGTGGTTACCACGTCCGGGGTGATTCCGTAGTGCATATATGCATACAGCGCACCCGTGCGTCCGTTTCCGGTCTGGACCTCGTCCACGATCACGAGGATATCGTGCGCGCTTGCATAGTCGCAGACACCCCGTACAAATGCAGGATCGAGTGCAATGACACCGCCCTCACCCTGTACCATTTCCATCATGATGGCGGCAACATTGTTTGCCTCGGCGCAGGCGATCAGACCGGGAAGATCGTTGGCCTTTGCATGAACGAAACCGGGAGTCAGGGGTTGGAACAGCTCGTGATAGTGCTCCTGCCCCGTTGCGGCAAGTGTCGTCAGCGTTCTTCCGTGGAAGCTATTTTCCAAGGTCAGAATCGTATAGCAATCCGCGCCCTTTTTCTCGGCTGCGTATTTTCTTGCCACCTTGATAGCGCACTCGTTTGCCTCCGCTCCGGAATTGGAGAAAAAGACCTTCTTCATGCCCGTGCGCTCACAGAGCATCTGCGCCAAACGCGCACACGGCTCCGTATAATAGAGATTTGACATATGCTGCACGCGGCCAAGCTGTGCGGTCACGGCACTTACCCATTCTTCGTCGGCAATGCCGAAGCTCGTTACGGCAATCCCGGAGCCCATATCGACGTACTCCTTTCCGGTGTCGTCGCAGACGAGAGAGCCCACACCGGAAACGATCTCAACGGGAAAGCGCTTGTACGTATTTGCAACGTATTGGCTATCGATTTGTTTGATATCAGACATTTTGCAATCCTACCTTAAGTTTTCGGTTATTCGCTGTCACCGACGACCTCTGTACCGGCACCTTCATCCGTCAGAAGCTCCATCAGAATCGAGTGCGGAACACGGCCGTCCATGATCGTGACCTTCTTTACGCCGCGGTCAATGGCCTCAATACAGCAATCGACCTTCGGGATCATGCCTCCGGAGATGACACCCTCCTCATAAAGGCCCTTTGCTTCGCTGACAGTCATCGCGGGAATCAGCGTCGCAGGATCGTCTTTATCACGCAGAATTCCGGCTATATCGGTCATCATAATCAGGCGCTCTGCTCCAAGCGCACCTGCGACGTACGCCGCCGCAGTATCGCCGTTAATGTTGTAGGCGTTGCCCTCACGGTCGCATCCAACCGTGGAAATAACGGGAATGTATCCGTTTTCGAGCAGGTCCTCAACCGGCTTGATGTGAATCTTCGTGATCTTGCCAACGTAGCCCAGACGCTCGTCCTTCATTTTTGCCTCAATGAGGCGTCCGTCCATACCGGAGATACCAATTGCGCGTCCTCCCTGCTTTTCAAGCAGATTGACAAGCGTTTTATTGACCTTACCGGCCAAGACCATCTGCACGATGTCAACCGTTTCT
>JAGBZV010000017.1 GCA_017628075.1 Clostridia bacterium | reverse complement strand
GTGCGGGTGTCTGCCGGGGAGCAGGCGCGCGTGTGAGGAGCGTTTTCTTTTCCTTTGTTATAGCAGGTGCCGTTTTTTGCTTTTTTTGACGATCAGAGCGTGGATTTGGCGATTTTTTCCTCTAAGAAGCGGACGGCAAGTCCGATGTCTGCGGCTGGATCGGCGCCGACCTCACGCTCGATGGTCAGATATCCCTTGTAGCCGATGTCTGCGAGTGCGGCAAGATATGCATCAAAGTCTACGCTGCCCTGTCCGAGGGGGACCTCCTTGAAATATTCCCAAATAGGCATATCCCGAAGATCTCCGCCGTCCCCACCGTCTGCAAAGAAGCCGTAGACCTTATAGCGATCACACGGACGGAGATTGACGCCGTCCTTTGCGTGGGTATGGACGATATAGTCGCGCAGGGTATATACGGCACGGACGGGATCGTCTTCGGTTACCATGACGAGATTGGCGGGGTCGAGGTTGACACCGACGCCCTTTGCACTGAGGCTGTCAAGGAAGCTGCGGAGCAGCTCTGCCTTTTCCGGACCGGTTTCCACGGCGAAGAAGGCACCGACGGAGTCGGCGTATTCGGCAAGCTCATTGCACGCCTCTTGCATGATCTTATAGGTGTCGTTCACCGTATCTGGGATAACACCGATATGGGTGGTGACGACGCGGGTACCCATTTCCAGTGCGAGGTCAACGATGCGCTTGGATCTTTCAATTTTGAGCTTGTTTTCGTGGGCGAGATGGAAACCGTGACCGCCGAGATCTCCGCACAGGGCGGATACCTCAAGTCCGTTGGAGCGCAAAATGTCCCGCTTCTCCGCGATTTTTGAGGGTGTCAGGTTCCACGGAGCCATTTCGCCGTCCACGGCGTAGATCTGAACGCCCTGTCCGCCGAGAATGCGTGCCTTTTCAATGTTTTCGCGGAAGGTGCCGCGCAGAGAGTCAGCCATGATTCCGATGGAAAATCTGTTCATTTTTATATTCCTTTCGTTGCGTGTATTCTTTTTTTGGTATTGTTTCTATTATAGTACAGATTGTGCAAAAAGTCAAGGGCTTTATACATATGCGGCAAAATACGCGGAAATACGGGGAGTGATATTCTTGTCGGAAAATCCCTTGACATTCGGGGTGATTTCCGTTATAATATTATCATCAGACAACAGCCATCATTTATGGCGGGAGGATATTTGTTATGCTGAACACGACCGCAACTGTTTTCAACATCCAGCGCTTTTCCGTAGATGACGGTCCGGGTATCCGGACGACCGTCTTTTTCAAGGGGTGTCCGCTCTCCTGTATTTGGTGTCATAACCCGGAATCGCACAAGCGTATCCCGGAGCTGATGTACAATGCACAGAGGTGTATCGGATGCGGTGCCTGCAGTGCTGCTTGTACGCATGGGGGCCACGTATTTGCTGACGGAATTCATAAGGTCGTGCGCGACGGATGTATCTCTTGCGGTGCGTGCACGGGCATTTGCCCCACGAAGGCACTTGAAATGGCAGGCAGAGAGGCGCGCGTGGAGGATATTCTGCGGGAGGTTCTTGCTGACAAGGTGTTCTACGAGCAGTCCGGCGGCGGAATGACGGTTTCCGGCGGTGAGCCGCTATATCAGCCGGCTGCTGCCGAGGCATTGTGTCATGCCGCGAAGGATGCGGGACTGCACGTTGCGATGGAAACGTGCGGCTTTGCCTCAGAGACCGTTCTGCGCCGTGTAGCGGCGTGGGTGGATTTGTTCCTGTTTGACTATAAAGCACCTGCGGACGTGCATCAGAAGCTGACCGGTGTACCGCTTGCGCCGATCCTTGCCTCCATTGCGCTGCTTGACTCCATGCAGAAGGACATCATTCTCCGCTGTCCGATCATCCCGGGATGCAACGATACGGATGCTCATTTTGACGATATCGTACGCTTGGCCAATGCCTATCCTTCGATCCGTGAGGTACATCTGGAGCCGTATCATCCGCTTGGCATTTCCAAGTGTGAGCAGCTTGGCTGTGAGGCTTTGTACGAAAACAGGTCGTTTCTGGATGCAAAGGATCTTTCCGGGCGCATTGCGGAAATGAACGCGCGCTGCACAAAACGTGTTCGTATTTCGTAAAGCACCGCTTGTGTGAAACGATGCACACGAAAAAAGCCTGAAATTTGCGAAAAAAACTTGAAAAAATCCTCTTGAAATTCAAAATACCCCTTGACAAAACAAACGATTTCGGGTATAATTTAGAGGTGAATGATTGCCTGCGGGAAAGGAGCGAATTACCATGCTGCTTGATATGTCTCAGATTTTGAGCGGTGCGGTAGATTCCCTTGATTTTTCCTACACGCTGTCAGCTGCACGCGTTCCGTATGCCGGTGCGACCGAGGAGGGAGCGACGGCGGATGCGGCAGATGCCCACAGCGATACCAACGACGGCGACGGGGAGGCGCTTCCCGTTGTGTTTGAAGATGTAGTCGTGACGGCACCTGTTCGTGTCACGGGTACGGTTGTTAACCGTGCCGGTTACATCACGCTGAGAGCTGAGGCAGGCGTTTCATACAGAACCCACTGCGCAAGATGTCTTGCGGAGGTGGAGGATACCGCGTATTTCCTGTGTGAAAAGACGGTGGCGGACGAAAAGGGTCTTCTGCGTCTTGAAAACACGGACAACGACGATTATGTGCAGATTCGGGGCGGCAAACTGGATCTCGATGCACCGGTGTGCGATGAGATTCTGCTGAGTTTTCCGATGCGCATTCTCTGTTCGGACGACTGCAAGGGCCTGTGTGCCGGATGCGGTGCCGATCTGAATTATGAGATATGCCGCTGTACAAGGAAAGTGGTTGACCCGCGGCTGGCGAAGCTTGCAGCATTGCTGGAGACGATGCCGGACGACGAGGAATGATGATGGGATGACGTTCCCAAAGCGCGATCCGAAATTCGTTTACAATCTACCAAATACTACCGGAATATAAGAGGGAGGATAAGAACATGGCAGTACCGAAGAAAAAAGTATCCAAAGCAAGAAGAGACAAGAGACGTTCCAATGTCTGGAAGCTCGACCTGCCGGGCATGGTAAAGTGCCCCAAGTGCGGCGAATATAACCTCGCACACCGTGTCTGCAAGAACTGCGGCACCTACGACGGCAAGGTTATTGTTGAAAAGTAATTTTTCAATCGAAAAGAAAACACGGGACTGTAATCGGGTGACGGCCTTCTGCCGCTTCCTGTGCAGTCCCGCTTTTCATCATACAGGAGGAACTACGACATGGTGACAATCGAAGCGGTCACAAAGGGCTCGCCTGCTGCCAAAAAAGGAATATTGGCCGGCGATATCCTCATATCGATCAACGGACACGACATTTCTGACGTGCTGGATTATCGGTTTTATCTGACGGAAAAGCAGCTGACGCTGCTGCTCCACCGAGGAGAATCGCTCCTCACGGTGAAGCTGCGCAAGCAGGAATACGAGGATATCGGTCTTGAATTTGCATCGTTTCTGATGGACAGGCAGCACGCCTGTAAGAATAAGTGCGTGTTCTGCTTTATCGATCAGAATCCGCACGGAATGCGGGATGCCATCTACTTTAAGGATGACGATTCCAGAATGTCCTTTTTGCGCGGCAGCTACGTAACGCTGACGAATATGACCGACGCAGACGTGGAGCGCATCATTGCCATGCGTATTTCACCGATCCATATTTCCGTGCATACGACCGATCCTGCGCTTCGCGTTTCCATGATGAAAAATCCGCGCGCGGGAGAGGTGCTCTCCTATCTTGACCGTTTTGCCGCTGCGGGGATCACTATGGAATGTCAGATCGTGCTGTGCCGCGGCATCAACGACGGCTCGCATCTTGCGCGCACGCTGTCCGATCTGATGCAATATCTGCCGGCGCTGTCCACCTGCTCGATCGTTCCGTGCGGTCTGACCGATCACAGAGAGGGGCTTTGTAAGATCGCGCCCTTTACCGCGGAGGATTGCGCGGAGGTGCTGGATCTTGTGGGCGGCTATCAGGCGCAGTGTATGGAGAAATACGGCAGCGCGGTGTTCTACTGCTCGGATGAGTTTTATTTAAAATCGGGCAGAGCGTTTCCGTGCGGTGCGTTTTACGGCGAATATGCACAGATCGAAAACGGTGTCGGCATGATTCCGTCAATGCGTGATGAGATCGAGGCGCGGCTGGAGGCGCTGACGGAGGAGGAGCTTGGTGCTTGCCGTACGGTATCCGTGGCTACGGGATACGCAGCGTATCCGTTCCTATCGGAGGTCTGCGAGCGCGTGTGTGCGCGTGTTCCGGGATTGCGCGTGCGCGTATATCCGATTCAAAACCGATTCTTCGGTGAGAATATCACGGTGGCAGGACTTGTCGTCGGAGATGATCTGATCGGACAGCTTCGCGGTGCGGAGCTGGGAGATACGCTGTGTATTCCGTCTGTGATGCTGCGCTACGAAGGCGATCTGTTTTTGGATAACGTGTCCGTTTGTGAGGCTGAGGCGGCGCTCGGTGTGCCGATTACCGTCGTGGATACGACAATGGGCGGCGACGCATTTCTGGATGCTTTGTTGGGTTAATGCGCGTTTCTTGTAGATGTTGACCAAAATATTTGGCAGTTTTGTCCAATTACTCTCTGACAGTTAATAGTTATTTCATATACAGTTCAACTTCCATTCAAAAAAATAAGATATAATATATAAGTATACTATTGTCTATGAAAGGATCACATTATGTCTAAACCCGTGGCAGCGATTGTCGGACGCCCCAACGTCGGCAAGAGCACCCTTTTCAACAAGCTTGCGGGAACGCGCGTATCCATCGTTGAGGATATTCCCGGCGTTACGCGCGACCGCATCATATACGAGATCGAATGGAACGGCCGCGCGCTGACCATCATCGACACCGGCGGTATTGAGCCGGATTCCGAGGACATCATTCTGTCCCAAATGAAAACGCAGGCACAGATCGCAGTGGATATGGCAGACGTGATTCTGTTTATGGTCGACGGCAAGCGCGGTCTGACTCCGGAGGATATCGATATTGCCATGATGCTCAAGCGCTCCGGCAAGCCGATCATTCCGCTGGTCAACAAGATCGATACGGTCGGTGATCTGCCTATGGAATTTTATGAGTTTTACGAGCTGGGCTTTGAGGAGGATCTGATCCCGCTGTCCTCCCTGCACGGCACGGGCTCCGGTGACCTTCTGGACCGCGTGCTGGAGCTTTCTCCCTCTGATGAGGAGGTCGAGGGCGATGACGATTATATCAAGGTTGCCGTCATCGGCAAGCCCAACGTCGGCAAGTCCTCGATTGTCAACCGTCTGACCGGTGAGGAGCGCTGTATCGTTGCGGATATGGCAGGCACGACGCGCGACGCGATCGACTCCAAATTCGAAAACGAGCACGGCAAGTTCATCTTCATTGATACTGCGGGAATCCGCAGACAGTCAAAGGTCGAGGATCGCCTGGAGAAGTTTTCTGTGCTTCGCGCAAAAATGGCTGTGGAGCGCGCTGACGTATGCTTGATCCTCATTGATGCGGAGGAGGGCATTACCGAGCAGGACGAGAAGATTGCCGGACTTGCGCACGAGGCAGGTAAGGCGTCCATCATCGTCGTCAATAAATGGGATGCCATCGAAAAAGACAACGCGACCACGAAGCAGTTTACCGAAAAGATCTATCAGTCGCTGTCTTATATGCAGTATGCACCGCTGAGCTTTGTGTCTGCAAAGACCGGACAGCGCACGGAGAAGCTGTTCGATCAGATTACGGCTGTGTACGAGCAGGCGGTCATGCGTATTTCCACCGGTATGCTCAACGACGTATTGGCGGATGCGACCGCACGCGTGCAGCCTCCGTCCGATAAGGGACGCCGCCTGAAGATCTACTATTGGACGCAGCAGGCTGTCAAGCCGCCTACGTTCGTGATCTTCTGCAACGATGCAGAGCTGTTCCATTTCTCGTATCAGCGGTATTTGGAGAATCAGCTTCGTTCCGTTTTCGGCTTCCACGGTACGCCGATCAAGTTTATCATCCGACAGAAGGGCGACGATCGGGATTGATCGCCTCCCCCTGTCCCATCCTATTTTACGAAAAGGAGCACTACTGTGTCTGATATTTTAACGAAGGGTATCTTTGGTGTCCTGTTCTTAGATAATGCTCAGGCCTCCTCTGCCGGCATGCTTGCGCTGTACGTTGCGCTGGCATGCGTTCTGCCGGGCGTGATCGGCTATCTGTTAGGATCGGTCAATGCCGCCGTTCTGATTTCGAAGGTTTTTTACCGTGACGATATCCGCCGTCATGGCTCCGGAAACGCCGGAATGACCAATATGATGCGTACGTACGGTACGGGTGCGGCAATCGGTACGCTGCTTGGCGATATGCTCAAAACCATACTCTCCGTCGCCATCGGCGCGCTTCTTGCTGCGGAGGCGGGTATGTATATTGCCGGAATGTGCTCCGTTATCGGGCACGTGTTTCCCGTTTTCTTCGGCTTCAAGGGCGGAAAGGGCGTGGCAAGCACGGCGGCGCTCGTGCTTTGCACGGAGCCGTGGGCCTTTGCCGTCATTATGCTTATATTTTTCTGTATCGTTGCAACGACCAAGTATCTCTCTCTTGGATCCGTTATGTGCGCGATGATGTATCCGCTGGTTCTGAACCGGATCTATTTGCTGTTCCGCCATACAGAGGGCGTGCCCTTCATTCCGACTGCCGTTTCCTTTATACTGATGGTACTCATCGTTGCAAAGCACAAGGAGAACATTCAGCGTCTGATGCGCGGCAAGGAGAGCAAGTTCTCCTTCAAGAAGAGCGTCAAAACGCCTGACGATGCTTCCTCCGGGAAGGACGGAGCAACGAAATGAAGAAAAAGTACACGCTGATCGTTATTGGCTGTATCATCGTCCTGATCGGTACGCTTCTGTTTTCTGAGCAGAAGACGGAGGGCGCGGGAATGCTGCCCGGAGAATCCGATTCCGCAACGGTTGGCACGGACAGTGCCCCCGACGTATCGGACGAGCCGACCGAAAACGACGGCACCTCCTCCGTGACAGAGGGGGATAACGCAGATGACACTGTGGTGTTGGGGGAATATTACTACGAGGTCGATGATGTGGCGTATTACCTGCATCTCTTCGGTGAGCTTCCCGAAAATTACATCACCAAAAGCGAGGCACAGGCTCTTGGCTGGATCTCCTCAGAGGGCAACCTTTGGGAGGTGGCGCCGGGGATGTGCATCGGTGGAGATCGCTTCGGTAATTACGAGGGCCTTCTTCCGACGACCGGCTCCTATACCGAATGCGACGTTAACTATGAGGGCGGCTACCGCACGGGTGAGCGCCTGGTGTTCGACGGTGAGGGTGGGATCTGGTATACCGCAGATCACTATGAAACGTTTGAGCAGTTATATCCGCAATAAATACAGGTAGGACCTTGGAAAGGTGAAAAACGCAAAACTCCATGAAAGATATTCTTATCAACTGTGAAAAGCTCCGCTCCCGCAAGGTGCTTCACGATTATCTGGAGCAGGAGCTGCATCTGCCCGACTATTACGGACGGAATCTGGATGCACTTTACGATATTCTCGGAACCGTCAACAGCAGCAATGCCGTGACGTTTCACTTTATCAATCGTGAAAAACAGTCCTCACGCATGATTTCTCTGTATCAGGCAATGCTTGATATGCTGACGGATCTCGGCCGCGAGAATCCGAATGTCTGTGTGGTTGAGGAATAACACCGGAAAGGAAGCATCGCCCGTACGTGCGGGTGCTCGGTTCGTTTATGACACCAATCTATACGTATGTCGCCACCTGCCTTTTCGGACTTGAAAGGTTTGTGGGAGAGGAGATCGATGCCCTCGGCTATGAGCGTGTATCTACCATTGACGGGCGCGTGACCTTCCGCGGCGACCTTGGCGCCATTGCGCGCTGCAATCTCTGGCTGTCGTGCGCAGAGCGTGTGTATCTTGTCATGGGACAGTTTGAGGCACACACGTTCAATGATCTGTTTGAGGGGACACGGGCCCTCCCGTGGGAGGAGTGGATCGGCCGCGACGATGCGTTTCCCGTAAAGGGGCACGCTGTCAGAAGCCTCCTCTATTCGATCCCCGACTGCCAATCTATTGTAAAAAAGGCAATCGTGGAGCGCCTTTCCTCTGAATACGGCGTTTCGTGGTTTACAGAGGACTGCGTGAAGTACCAGGTGGAGTTCTTTCTGCTTGACAACCGCGCTACACTTATGATCGATACGTCCGGTACGGCCCTGCATAAGCGCGGCTATCGCCCTGCCGCAGGAGCTGCACCGCTGCGCGAAACGCTGGCTGCGGCTATGGTCCGCATTGCGCGTCCGCGCGAGGACGTGCTGCTTTGGGATCCCTTCTGCGGTTCGGGAACGATCGCGCTTGAAGCGGCGCTGTATATGACGAAAACCGCACCGGGGCTGCACCGCGCCTTTGCGGCGGAGGCGTTCTACGACATTCCGGAAACGGTTTGGAAGCAGGCGCGCGAGGAAGCGCAGGATCTGCAGAATATGAATACCGGCTTTGAAGCGTGGGCGTCGGACATTGACCGCGATATGGTGCGCACGGCGCAGGATAACGTGGTCCGCGCCGGAATGCAGACCGTGGTAAAGACCTTCCAGCACGATGCGCTGCACATTCGTACGGGCGGAAGACGCGGCACGATCGTCTGCAATCCGCCGTACGGTGAGCGCTTGATGGACGAGTCGTCCGTGATCGCATTGTACGGTGCGATGGGCAAGCATTTTGCAACGCTGGATCGCTGGCAGATCTATATTCTGACCTCTGATGAGCAATTTGAACGCCATTACGGCCGCCGTGCCGATAAGATCCGCCGGCTGTATAACGGCATGATCAAATGCGGCTACTATCAATTCTTCAAAAATCCAATCAGGAAAGGATATCACTCATGAAAGTACGCAAGCTTCTTCCGATTCTCCTCTCCATGCTTTTATTTCTTCCGCTGATGGCTGTTTCTGCATATACAGCCGTTGATTTGCGGGGCGTCATGGATGCACATGCTTACAAAAACGAGACAATCTCGGAGAATGCGGTGCTTCCGTACCGCATTTATCTTCCGGACGCCATCGCAGCCGGATTTCCTCCCGCAGCCGACAATGCGGAGCAGAATGAGGATGCAGTGGATACGGATGCGATACAGCCTCCGGCCATTGAGATCCCCCGCGACCGTACCTACGGACTTCTGATCTGGCTTCACGATGAGGACTGCCGCGGCACGGACAATACCGCACATATCTCCGACGATGCCAAAAACGGGCTGATGAATGCGATCCTCTCCGATCCGGAATATTCCTCCGATTATATCATCATTGCACCGCAGTGCCCGCGCGATACGACGTGGACCGCCAACGACAATCTGTATCTGCGCCTTCTGGCGGATCTGATCAATACGCATATCCGTACGCTCCCCGTCGATGAGGACCGCATCGTTCTTGGCGGTATCTCAATGGGCGCAACGGCAGCCTATCGCCTGATTACCATGCAGGGCAGCGATACGACGATACCGATTTCGGCGGCGTATCTCGTTGCTGGCGAGACGGATTATACCGTGGAAACGGAGGAGGATGCTTCCGTATTTTCCGCGACGAAGGTATATGCGTTCCTTTCCGAAAATGACACCGTAACGCCGCCCGACTCCGTCAAGGCACTTGCGGACAAGATCAATTCCTACGATTTTACCGAGGATTTCACCTACGCCATTTACCCCGAGGTGGGACATGAGGTGTGGCATCAGGCGTTTTCCGAGCAGGCGCTGTTAGAAGCCTTTTTGAAAACAAACGCTGCCGACGAGCCGCCGACCTCGGACACGGTCCCGGACGATTCTGAAACGGTTGCGCCGGATACCAATACCGACGACGGTACGTCCACCGATGAAATGACGACGCAGACGGATGCGGTCGATACGCCCGGTGAAAACGGCTTCACCATATCCCCGTCGATCATCGCGTACGTGATGCTTGCGGTTTCGTGTCTGATTGCAGTCGTTCTTCTGCTCGGCGGACTGCTCAAGAATAACAAGGTGAGATAAGGCGCGCTATGGTACTCAAGAATACAGAATCCACGATTGCATACCGCTGTCCGCACTGCGGCTCCGGTATTCTTGCCATGGTCGGCGTATTTGCGCTGTCCGGCGATATGATCAAGCTCAAGTGTGACTGCGGCTGCTCGGAGCTGTTGATCCAGAGGTGCGGGGATGAAAAGATCCGCTTGACGGTCCCGTGTATGTTTTGTCCCAAGCCGCATCAGTACGTGCTGTCGCACGCATCGTTCTTTGGCGAGCGCCTGTATACCATCCCCTGCGGTATGACCGGTATTGACGTCTGCTTTATCGGTCATAAGGACGACGTGCTGCAGAGTCTTGCCGACAATGAGAAGCAGCTTGTCGATATGCTGCGTGAGGCTGGCATGGGGGACGGAGCATCGCTTTCGGAGCTTCTGCGCGACGGTACGCCGGAGGATGACGAGGACGGCACCTATTACGATGACGTCAATTTTACCGATAACCACATCTACGACATGGTGCTGTTCGTGGTGCGTGAGCTGGAGGCGGATGATAAGATCGTCTGCCGCTGTACCGAGCACGGTGAATCCGGTGAATACGATATCGTTTGTGACCGGGATCGGATTTTCGTGTCCTGCTCCCGCTGCGGTGCACGGCGCGAGATCCGCTGCAACGGCTCGATGTCCACGCAGGCATTTCTCGATACCGAGGTGCTCGTGCTGGAGGGCATGGCCGCAAATCAGGATGTGCCGGATGCGGCATCCGATGGCAGCGACGATTGATTTTTGCATGAAGGGAAGGGGCTCCTATGCCGGAAAAGATTTATACCATACCCGTTAATGAAGCGTTTGAGGCGTCGTGCAGCGATGCGTCGTGCGGTTGTCCGTTTTGTACGCTTTACAACACGCTGGAGGAAAACGAGCTGGACCGTATTCTCGGTGCGGCAATGATGGAGCCGGACGTGCGGATCGAAACGAATGCGCAGGGCTTCTGTGACACGCATTTCAAAATGATGTTTGTCCGCAAGAACCGGCTGGGCATGGGATTGATTCTCGAATCCCATCTTGCAGAGATCGCACAGGGACAGAAGAAAAAGCTCCTTTCGCTCAAGGCACCGGGAGCAGAGCAGGAGGCAAAGCTTGCTGCGCTGGAAAATTCCTGCTATGTCTGCGGACGCATTGCATTTGCGTTCGGCAAGATGATGGACACCGCCGCATACCTGTGGGAAAACGAAAAGGAATTCCGCGACAAGTGTGCTGCACAGCCGTATTTCTGCCTGCCGCATTACCGTGCATTCGTTGCACAAGCGCGCCGTTCGATGAATAAGAAGACGTTTTCGGCGTTCTGGGAGCAGGTTTCCGGCATCGAAAACGCGTATCTGGAAAAGCTCGGCGGTGACGTGTCGTGGTTCTGCAAGAAGTTCGACTACCGCTACGACGAGGAGCCGTGGTATGACTCCCGGGACGCGGTGGAGCGTGCGATGAAGTTTTTGTCGGGAGATTTGCATAAGGATCCCAAAAAGGTGCAGTCATAAGATCAATGATACGATAAACGGGCTGTTGCACTTACGTGCCCCAGCCCC
>JAGBZV010000128.1 GCA_017628075.1 Clostridia bacterium | reverse complement strand
CTCGCTTGCAGCGTTTTTGCGTGCCATGCTGTACGGATTGCCGCAGACGCGCAAGAGCGATCCCGATGAAAACGAGCGGAGAAAATACGCGCCCTGGCAGGGCGGTGCATATGGTGGAACGCTGATTTTTTCTGCGTGCGGAAAGTGTTACCGTGCGGAGCGCTTTTTCGGAGTGACCTCGTCAAAGGACGATACCTTCGTTTTGTACGACGTAATGACGGGGATGCGCAGCACGGATTTCAGCGCAAATCTTGGTGTCGAGTTGTTTGGCATTGATGCCCAGGCCTTTGAGAGAAGTGCGTATTTACCGCAAAAGGCATTATCGGGCGGCATTGACAATGAATCGCTGACTGCAAGGCTGAATCGCGTGCTCAATTCTGAGGAGGAGAATGGCAGCTACCGTACGGCGGTATCCGTTTTGGACAAGCAGCGTCAATATTATAAAAAAACGGGCGGACGGGGACGGATTGCAGAGCTGGAGGAAAAACTGGCTGCCTTGCAGCTGGAGCTGCATGAGGCACTTTCCGCACAGGAGGAGGCGCAGAGAAGCACGGAGCGTGCGATTGAAATGGAGCGCCTGATCCGTGAGGCGCGAGATGAGGTGCTTCGTCTGCGTAAGCAGGAGGATGCGCTTGGCGAGGCGCGTGTTTCACGAGCGGTTCTGGAGCACGGTGCGGCGCTTTTGGCGGCACGGGATGCGTGTGCAGCATCTGCTTCGGCGAAGCAGCGCTTTCTTTTCCCGGAAGGCGTACAGACCGCCGACGAATTTGTCGACGATCGCCGCGCCGCAGAGGAGGACGTTCGGGTATACAGACGCATGTGCGACAGGCTGGATACGGTACAGACGGAGCAGCAGACACGTAAGAGTGCGCTTGATGCCATAAACGACTGCTTTGCATCGGGAATTCCTACGGAAAACGAAACGGCACGGCTGCGGCTTCTCTATGACGTAGCATCGGGACGAGGCGGAGATCCCACGCTTGCAGATCTGCCCGACACGCTGCCACACCAGTTATCCGAGAGTGAGCTGATGCGCCACGAGGAGCAGGCACAGCGATATCAACAGGCTGTTGCCCGGCTCGAGGCGCCGTCTGATGCACGCGGGCGGTGGGAGGAGGCGTATGCCGCGGCGGGAATGCCGCTTGGAGCCCCCCTGCCGGACAGCGAAACGCTGGACGCCTATGCAGACACGCAGCGGCAGATTGCTCGTGTACGGGATCAGCTTGCGGTTCTGGAGCCGCAGCTTGCATCCGCCTCTGCGGCGGCAGAGGCATACGAGGCATCCCACGCACACATCCCGCCGCAGGCAGAGATCGTTTCGATGCGAAGCCGGTTTGATGCGCTTGCACAACGACGCGCGGAAATTGCTTCCATGGAGGAGAGTCAGCGCGCAGCGGTGGCTGCGGACGATGCGCATCGCAGAAGAAAGCGGACGAGTATCCTTCTGGGCGGGCTTTTGCTTGTGTTTGCGGTGTTGCTTGTATGCTTGCTGTATTTGCCGTCAGCGGAGAGCCGCTATCTTATTGCGGCGGGTATACTTGGCCTGCCCGGTGTCATCCTGATCCTTTGCGGGATTCTGATGCATCCGGATGCCGATGATGAGCTGCACGCTCTTGCCGATACCGCACAGAAAAATCTTTGCACGAAAAAATCGGACTACGAGGTAGAGCGTACGGTGGTGATGGAGTTCCTTGCTGAACTCAGCGAGGGAGGTGTTTTGCCCCTTGAGGAATCGGAAGCGGCGGATCTGTTTGCCCGCGCAGCGATGTCCGCAAGAGAGCGCGAGATCCTTTGCGGAAGAAAGGCAGAGCTTGCGGCACAGCACGAGGCGTTGACCGTAGAGGATGCATGCCTTTGTGCAAGCCTGACCTCCTATCACACAGATGGTGGCGGTCTGATGCGCGAGATCGGTGTAGAGCGTGAGGCGCTTGCCGAATACTGTGCTCAGCTTCGTGTCGTTGCAGAGGCACAGCGAGCCTACGATGCCGAGCAGGAGGCGCGTGCACTTGCCGTAAAGCAAAGAGATGCGCTTGGCATTGCGCTCGATCGATATTTCGGTCAGCTTGAGGCTTGGGAAAAAACTATTTCCATGCCGCCGCTGACGGTAGGAGAGGGCGCGCACACTGAAAATGCGGCCTCCTCATACACGGATCGCATCCGATATTGGCGCAGACGGGCAGAGTGGCTGTCTGTGCGTTTTGAGGATCGATCTGCGGCTGAAAGCCGTCGGCGCGGCGCAGGAGAATCGCTGGAGCAGCTGCTTGGCCGTATTTATACGGAAGAAGCACTTTCCTGTGACGGAGAGAAAATTCGTGCCTGCTTGTCCGATTCGGCGCAGAATCAGCCGATTTCAGAATGCACGGCTCAGCTTCGGGCGCGCTATCTCGCGCTGGAGGCAGAGATCGCGGCGGCGGATGGTACCGTGGCGGCGCTGAAAGCGCGGGCTGCGTTGCTGCTTGATCGCATCAACGCGTATCTGCAGCGTTTCTTTGGCGCCTCACTTCCTGCACCGGAGGACGGCCTTGCGCGGCTTGCGGCGACAGAGGCGGCGCTTGAGGCAGATCTGAAGCAGCATCAAGGAGCAGAGGAGGCCTTGCGGGCGTTTCTTGAAGAGCATCGCTTGAGCGAGTTGGATTTGTCTGCACTGCGTGAGACGTGCGACGACGTGGAGGCGCGTGCCGAGGAAGCGCGGCTTGCCGCGCGGTGCGGAGAGCTGGATGCAGAGATCGCGGCGCTGTCTGAGCGGCGCGGTCATACGGTACGCCTTGCTGAGGAAGCCTCTGCACACGGTGCGGAGGTTGCCTCGATCCGCCAACAGATTGAAGCTACAAGGAGTGCGCTTTTCGAGGCGCGCAGGCGGCTTCTTGCAATTCAGCGGACAAGGGACTATTTGGATACAGCAAAAACAGCGCTTTCAACGCGGTATCTTTCCGTCATGGAGGCACGCTTCCGCTACTATTGCGGCATTTTGTTCCGGTCTGATCCGAGCTTTGCGCGCAGAGCAACGCTGGATGCGGAGCTTCGGGCACAGATCGAGGTCGGCGGTGTTCTGCGCCGACAGGATTATTTCAGCCGTGGGGTGCGGGATCTTCTGGATCTCTGCGTCCGCCTTGCGCTGGTCGATGCGCTGTATACGGTATCCGATGCGGATGCCGGTGTACAGGAGGAACTGCCGCCGCTGATTCTGGACGATCCGTTCGTCAACCTGGATACCGCTCATCTGCGCGCAGCGAGAGCGCTGATCGAGGAGGTTTCCGGCCGTTTCCAGATCCTGTACTGCATCTGTCACGAATCGAGAGCGTAAATCAAAACCAACGAGAGAAGCACCCCAAAAGCCATTGGCTTTTGGGGTGCTTCATAATACTGTTTTTTCTTGCAATGTTTTTATTTCATCTGAATTATCTGTGCACAAAGGTTCCGTCCACAATAGAGGTCAGGGAACGGCCGATGGCGTACACCATACTGCAGGAAGCGCAAAGCACCTCCTTGGAATAGGTATCTGCTGGCCGATAGTCTGCCCAGAACCAATCCGCTTCAAAATTGAAGGTTCCGCTGTAGCCTGTTTCTCTCAGGGCTTCGCAGAATTCGCGCCAGTTGATCTTTCCTTTGCCGGGAGCCTGATGCATATCACGGGTGCCGTCGTTATCGTGCACGTGGAGAACCTTAAGTCTGGATCCCAGGCTTTTTACCATGGAAGCGCAGTTATCTCCTAACATGAGGGCATGACCGGTATCCAGACAGGCCGCATAATGCGGTCCGTATCTGTCGTTTAAAGTATCAATGAGCTCGCAGAGAGACTCTGCTGAGGAACAGGTTGCTCGAACGAACGTATCTGAACCCGGCAGGAAATGCCAGACGTTTTCAATGCAGACGGTAACACCGGTATCCCGCAGTGCATCAGCCATAGCACCGAAAAATTCCACATTGCTCTGCAGACCTTCAGCTGTATCCCCATCAACAAGATGTGCAGGATGTATGGCAGGATGGAAGACAACGTAGGGGGAATCCATATGTGCGGTTGCATAGATCGAACGTATAGCACAAGAAAGCATCCCCGGATCCTGCGCGGGATTGTACACCTTCAGTGGGAACGGAGCGTGTGTCTGACATGTTTCCATTCCAAGATCTTTTATGTATTTTTTGATGCCGCGGAAATAATCGGCAAATTCCGCATCGGAATATTTAGCGAATAAATCACTGTTCCAGGCATGGGTAAACATGGAGAAATCAACTGCCTCAAATCCTGCATCGGCAATGATTTTCAATCCTTCCTGCAACGATGTCATATCAACCATACCGGATGTTGCTGTGCTGATTTTCATTTTGTGAACCTCCTAAATGTTTTCGTTTTCTCCCAATTTCCTTTTGTTTTTCCATAAACCACAAGGGGAAATGGATGATAAATTGGATTTGGTCAGCCTTTGCTCTTGTTCTGCCTTGCTATCCAAGTGATACTTACAATCAGAAGAATAAAAGCAGTAAGCAAAAGTATGGCAAGAATAATGAGTGCTGTCGGATAATGATTAAATCCGAGCAGTGTGGTATCTTTGCCACTGCGTATCAGCATTAACTTCCAACTATATCCTGTCCAACATGTCAGAGCCATTGCCATTATATTGCTGGAAAAACTCCAAAAAGGCTTTTTGTAGTACAAACAATAGGCAGATACGATCAGAATAATTACTGCAAACATACCAATAGCTATCGTTTCCATATACTCTCTCTCTCCTTTGTCAAATTCTTATTTATTGAACACATTATCATAGTCCGGGAACATAAAATCGAATTGGGGCTTTGATTTTAAGTATTCGTCACTTCAAGATAATACGATCTTTGGACAGAGAATCAGTCAAATGGAAGTGCTTTGCGGCTATTCCGTTTGTACGGGAATTATCTTTGGACACGGCCGGAAGCATCTCCTCCGGCGAGTTTTTCTACTTCGGCTGCACTGACACGATTGAAGTCGCCCTCAATGGAGTGCTTGAGTGCGGATGCGGCAACTGCGAATTCGATTGCCTGCTGCGTGGTCTTTCCGTTGAGGAGTGCATAAATCAGGCCGCCGCCGAAGGAATCGCCGCCGCCGACGCGGTCGACGATATGCAGGTGATAGGATTTGGAGAAGCAGTAGCTTTCTCCGTCATAGAGCATACCGGCCCAATCGTTGTCAGATGCGGAAAGGGAGGTCCGCAGTGTGATTGCAACCTTTTCGAACCCGAACTTGTCCGCGAGCTGCTTTGCAACGGACTTATACCCGTCGTGGTTCAGCTTACCGCCGTAGATATCGGTTCCCTCTGCCTCGATGCCGAAGACGTCCTTGGCGTCCTCCTCGTTGGAGATGCAGACGTCGACGTACTGACAGAGATCGGTCATAGCGGCACGTGCCTCCTCGCGTGTCCAGAGCTTGCCGCGATAATTGAGATCGCAGGAGATCTTCACACCCTTTGCCTTTGCCGTGATGCAAGCCTGGCGGCAGATCTCAACGAGGTTTGCGCCGAGTGCGGGCGTGATGCCGGTAAAATGGAACCAATCTGCGCCCTCAAAGATGGAGTCCCAATCAAAATCAGAGGGGGATGCTTCCTGGATGGCAGAATGTGCACGGTCATAGATACAAACCGAGCCGCGCTGAGAAGCGCCCTTTTCCAGATAATAAATACCCACTCTGTCGCCGCCGCGGACGATACCGGAGGTGTCTACGCCGAATGCGCGCAGGGAATCGATAGCGGCCTGGCCGATGGCGTGCTTCGGAAGCTTTGTGATGTATGCGGAATCCATGCCGTAGTTGGCAAGAGATACGGCAACATTGGCCTCTCCGCCGCCGAAGGTGGCCTGCATCTGGTCATTCTGGAAGAAACGGTAGTAGCCGTTGGGGGCAAGACGCAGCATGATCTCGCCAAACGTAATAATCTTAGCCATTGGAACGAGCCTCCTTAACGATTTCGATGGATTTTTTGCAGAGTGAGGTGATCTCATCCCATTTTCCGCCTTCAATGAGATCTGCGGTTACCATATAGGAGCCGCCGCACGCGCAGATGACGCCAGAGGACAGGTACTCGCCGAGATTCTTCAGGGAGATGCCGCCGGTCGGCATGATCTTGAACATCGGGAAGGGTGCGGCCATTGCTTTGATTTTCGAAAGTCCGCCGGACTGCTCTGCGGGGAAGAACTTGAGAACCTCAAGTCCGAGCTTGTATGCGGTATGGTAATCCGTGGGGGTGGTGCATCCTGGATAGATGGGAATATTCTTCTGCTGTGCATAGACGACGAGCTCGGGATCCAGGCCCGGAGTAACGATGAATTCTGCACCTGCTGCGATGGCGCGGTCGATTTGCTCCGTGCAGAGAACGGTGCCTGCGCCGACGAGCATATCGGGGCACGCTTCCTTCATCAGACGGATCGCCGTGTCGGCACCTGCCGCACGGAAGGTGACCTCGGCAACGGGGATCCCGCCTGCGCACAGTGCGTGGGCGAGAGGTGCCGCATCGCGTTCGGGATGTGAGAGCTTGATGACCGGAACGACGCCGATCGCGGAAATGCGCTGATTGATATTGGACATGGGAAAAACTCCTTTTCCTGATTTGGTAATGGTTGCAGTGCTCCGCATGGCACAGATGCGTACGGGCAATTCAGCCGGGGCAACGCTGTGCCATGCAGATACACGATATTCTCACCCATAATTATACCACATTTTGTGCGGGACTGCAAGGGATCGTGCGTGACTTTCTAAAGAAATTTCCGATTATCTGCGCGGATTTTTTGCTTGTTCTGAAATTGTGTGGGGCTTATGATGGGAGATATGCTGCCGCGGCCCGTTTTGGGGCGCATTGCTTACGGCTGCTTTTTTCCGCATCGATTGCAGAACACGAAGTCCTCCTGCAGCGCTGCACCGCAATATGGACAGAAGGCGGCTGTGGGCGCGGTCTTTGGATCATCTATACTGCCGTTGGAGCGCTCCGCTTCACCGAAGCGCACATTCAGCGGATCCGGCTCCACCTCGGAGGAGGTGATATCGTACAGGGAATAGCGATTTTTCTGAGAAGCGTTTTTGAAGTTGTAAACGGCGTTGATGACGGAAACCGCTATAAAGACAATTCCAAACAGCGCAAACGGACCGGCTCCCATGGAGGCGGCCAGGGCGGTCCAGATTACGCCGAATACGGCAGTTGCGATGCACATAACACCGCTCATCATCGATGGACCGCGGCCGGGCTTGATATGCTTCATGGCTGAATACTCCTCCGTTCCGAGCGCTTATTTGCCGAGCAGAGCAGAAATGTCGACGAAGCTGTTGGATGCCCCCTGTACGATAGGAAGCTTACCGTCCCACATTTCGATCTTCTTGTATTCCACAAGCTCGTCGGTGATGGATTCGGAGAGCTTGCGGTTGGCCTCTGCCTGTGCTTCAGCGGCAATGCGGACGATTTCGGCCTGTGCTTCAGCGGCAATGCGGTCTGCTTCTGCCTGTGCGTGCGCGTTTGTGATTGCAACCTGGCGGTCTGCCTCTGCCTTTTCAATAGCGGTCTTGTTTTCAATGACCTGACGCTGATATGCCTGCTCCGAAAGCTGGCGCTCGGCGATGGCGTTCTGATAGGACTCCTCAAAATCCATATCGTTGATGTTGATGTAGAGAATCGTTACGACGCCCGTACCGTATTTGTTATTGACAGCCTCCTGCAGACTGCTGACAGCGGCGGGCTCGATCATTGCACGGTTGGTGACCTGTGTGGTTTGAAGCGTACGGGCTGCTGCCTTGAGTGCAGAGGAAACCAGCGTGACATTGACTAAGTCCTCGCTGTAATTGGCGACGTTTTTGACTACGTAAGCGGCTTTGTCGGGATTGAGCTTGTATGTAACCGTGATGTCGGACATATAAAGTGCGGTCTGTTCGGAGGATTCACCCCAGATGGTGTCGCTGTAGATTTGGTCGACCTGCTTGGTCATGACGCGGGTGACGGACTCGATGAAGGGGACGTGCAGATACATACCGGGATTCATGACGTCATCGGACACTTGGCCCATGGTTACGCGGACACCGACGAAGCCGGAGGGGACGACGGTGAAGGTGGAGAGTACAGTGACGATGACGACAGCGGCGATTACGACGATGGCGCCAATGGTTACGGAATGCTTTTTAGAGAAGGTGTTTTTTTCTGTTTTCATGACGGTGATCCTTTCTGTGACATGATTTGTAATAAACGAATCCAATTAGGCGGTCGCTTGATTGGATTATGTTTTCATTATACCATCAATAGAGTGCAAATGCAAGTACATAGGCTGCTTGTTAACAAATTATTTACAATTATGCGTTCTGCAGCGGCAAATTGTTCATGAGAAGTGTACGCAGAGCATCAATATCCCGCATTTCCGTTGCCCAGCTTGTGGCAAAGCGCACGACGCTGTGCGTTTTATCATACGGCTCCCAATAGGAGAACCGTACCTGTGCGCTGAGCGCCCGCATATATGCGTTTTCAAGCACGAGAAAGAGCTGATTGGTTGGCGTATCCAGATAAAAGCGGAAGCCGAGCTCTGAAAAAACACTGCGCAGGTATGCAGCACAGTCGATGGCATGACGGCTGATGGCAGAATACAGGTCATTTGTGAACAGCGCATCAAATTGGACACCGAGGAGGCGGCCCTTGGCTAAAAGTGCGCCGTTTTGCTTTACGGTGGTGAAGAAGCCGCGCGGTGCGTTTCCACGCGGGAATACAACGGCCTCTCCGCACAGTGCGCCTACCTTCGTTCCGCCGATGTAGAACACGTCACAGCGCTCTGCGAAGTCGGAGAGCGTCAGATCGGCTTTATTGGATGCAAGACCGTAGCCGAGTCTGGCACCGTCGACGTACAGAGGCAGACCGTATGTGCGGCAGACGGCATGAATGGAGGACAGCTCCTCCTTCGTATACAGGGTGCCGTATTCTGTCGGATAGGAAATATAGACCATGCCGGGCTGCACCATATGAGGATGGTTTTCGTCAGCGTAAAAGGCCTTCAGGTATGCGGCGAGGGTTTCTGCGGAAATTTTCCCGTGTTTTTGGGGAATCGGCAGGACCTTGTGTCCGGTATGCTCAATGGCGCCTGCCTCATGCAGAGCGATATGCCCTGTATCGGCGGCGATAACGCCCTCGCTGATGGCGAGGAGTGCGGAAATTACGGTTCGATTGGTCTGAGTGCCGCCGACGAGAAAGAAAATATCGGCGTCTGGGGTATTGCAGGCGGCACGGATCTTCTGCTTTGCGGCCTCGCAAAAAGGATCTGTGCCGTAGCCTGAGGCGTGCTCCATATTCGTGTCAATGAGATGGGCAAGCACCGTGGGGTGCGCACCCTCTGTATAATCGCTTTCAAAATATAACATACTTTATGACTCCTTCTGGTGCTGACAGGCGGCTTTGTGTTCATAATAATCGAGCGGAACAGACACAGGCGTGCAGAGCCCGCGCCGTTTGGCTGCCATGGCACGTACCATGGATCGACGGAGCAGTACCGCTCGGATACGACGTATTCTGCTGTGACGCCGTATCGGAGCAGCGCGTCGGTCATTGCGTCGGCCTTGCTCCATTCTCCGCGCTTCATCCAAGGATAGATCCAGCACAGCTCCGCGACGCCGACGGCGTAGCAGTCACCAAAGGCGTAGGCACCGTAATCTGCCGCGTTGGTGATGCGGCCTGCAAGACCGTGCTCAAAAAGACCGTTGTCCCGGTAAAAGCACTCCATTTGCTCAAACATCCTGGAGTGGGGATTCATGACGACGCCAAGCAGGCTGAGGAACGGTGCGCCGTCGGTATAGAAGGCGTGATTCCAGCTCTCCTCAAACGGCACGCCCGCAATATGCGGAAGAATGAAGGCGCGCTCCGGGGGTGTGCAGATAGACCTTTGTCGTTTTGGGTTTTTCCCAGGCTGGCTTCATGAGGTATCTCCGATCAGTTTGTTCTGACACAAGTATACCACGGATGGGAAGGGTTTGTCAATGGGATGTCGGGAAAAATTGCATTTTGGGGTTTACGCTG
>JAGBZV010000127.1 GCA_017628075.1 Clostridia bacterium | reverse complement strand
CTATCCGGCGTACTACGACGTAGCACTCAAGGTCAAGGGTGCGCGCGATGAGGAATCCATCAAGATGCTGGATATGATCAAGGAATCCTGCGTGTTTGACTTCGGTTTTATCTACGATGGCAACAAAGCGTATGGAGGTATCCTCTTTAGTCAGATTCTGAGAAATAACAAGCATATTGAATCCACGTGGAAGCGTTACGAGAGATCCGCAACAAAGTGGTATGACTCCATCCTTGAAGCATTTGAAAACTACGAGGGCTGATCGCAGCGTGCCGTATGAAAAAAACATACCCGAGGTGTTGCAAGTTGAAAACTTGCAACACCCCCTTTTTTATATGCGGTAGTGTCTTGCTGTTATTGGCGTGTCATCCAGTCTAACGCGGAAGAGAGCATTCTTGCACCTGCGGCGCGATCCACGACGGAGAGCGGCGCCTCTGTGGGAAGCAGACCTGCCGACGATACTGCCGCGTATGCGCCGGCACTCCATGCGGGCAGCACGGCTTCCGTTTCTGTGGAAAAGACGGGCAGGGGGGACGGCGTTTCCGGCGTAAACAGACGATACAGGATCACGGCGGCCTCCGCCTGCGTGATCGGCGTGTCGTATGCAAAGCACAACGCACCACCCTCGGTCCGTTCTCCGCGCACGATGCCGTCCTCATATGCTGCAGACAGGTAGCCGGACAAATAATCCGGAATCTCACCGGCATTTTCAAACATTGGCAGTGCCTGCGGCTTTTGGTCACGGTATCCTGCGGCGCGCATCGCGGCAATCAGAAATTCTCCGCGCGTCATTGCCGTATCCGGAGAAAACAGCGCGGTTCCGCCAAGCCGCGTTCCCTGCAGGATGCCCTCCTCGGTCAGACGCATGGCGGCAGCGGCACACGGATGCCCTGCAAGGTCGGCGTAATACAGATCCTCCGATGCCCGGCGGATCTGCACCTCTACGCGGAGGAGCTCGCTTTCATTGCCGTATTCGTCTGTGACGCGGCAGGTAAAGACGTCCTTGCCGCGCTTGCCTGCTGTTGGCGTGTAGACAAAGCTTCCGCTTTCCGGATCCAGCGACACGACGCCCTTTTTGGGCGCACGGACGACCTCCCAGAAAAGGGCATCTGCCTCGGGATCTGCGGCTTGCAGGGTGGCGTACAGAGGAACCTCTGCATAGGTCGTCGTGGCAAGACCGTCACCGGACGGTGCACCGTTTTCTCCCGTGAGAAGATTCATCATGCAGGACAGGGCGGTATCGGTGCGGTAGGCACCCCCGGCGGCGGTGAATGTGAATTCGGCACGTATGGGGGCGGCATCTTCTGTGGAATTCGGGGCAAAGTAGAGCTGATCCAGCAGGCCTGCAGACAGGGTGGAGCCTGCTCCGATCTCGAGTGTGCCGAGCTTGAGCACACCGACGGCAGGATCCGGCAGCGTCGTGACGGTGACGGAGGTGGGCGTATAGCCGAGGATATTTGCAAAATCCTTTTGGGAAAACGTCATGCGCTCTCCAAGCTTGCCGCATTTGCGCATGGTGGTGCGTGCGGCGAGCACGTTTAGCCCGGGGGAGAGCAGCGGCGGCTCCTCCGGCACGGCTTCTGCGGCAGAATCTGCGGCGGCTGTGGGGGAAATCAGGAGAAGAAGTGCAAGACAGAGGGGGGCGGTGAAGCGGAAATTCAATTTCATGACGGCATCCTTTCTGTATTCATGGATTTTGTTCCTATTGTATGCGGATGGGGGTGGCGGTATGTCGGCGGCTTCCCGTTGATGTTTTTTTTCAAAATTTCCAAAAAGACTTGTGCTTTTGAATGAACTGTGATATACTATGTGAGGAGCAGACCGGATGTGCTTTTCCGCGCGGTCTGCCCGAATGGATACCGTACAGAGCCGGGCGAGAAACGGACGTCCGGTAAGAATAAAAACATCATTTCAGAAAGGATGCTCTTTTTGAAGGGCAAAGGGAAAATGCGATGATTTCTTTCCGTGATTGTAATACCTTATACGTAAGCACCGAACCGGGTGGATTCGGTAAATATCCCGATTGGAGATACTCTTGGAGCGGAGGGCCGTGCGGCTCTCTGCAGGAAACCCTCAACCGTGTCACGCAAATGCGCGGCGGTGGAATGCTGCAGCCCATTACGATCAAGATGATGGCGGGCGAATACTGTCTGGATGGACCGATCTCCATCAGCCCTACCATGTCCAACGTGACGATTGAGCCATACGGCGACGGTCAGGTCATCATTTCCGGCAGCCGCAAGATCACCGGATTTGAAAAGACCACCTTTATGGGAACGGAATGTGTCGGTGTACATATTCCCGAGGTAGAGAGCGGGGCGTGGAGCTTTACCGATCTGTACGTCGGTGATCTCCGTGCAGAGCGTACCCGTCTTCCCGCACAGGGATATTTCCTCATGGAGGAAACGGAGAATCCTACTGGGGAGCTTTTTGGACATTCCAAGTGGTTTCGAGCAAAGGATGCGGATCTTGCGCGGTTTTCATCTCTGTATGCCTTTGAGGATGCCTTTGTTTCGTACAATCATTATTGGATCGATGAGCATTCACCCATTGAGAGCTTTGACCGCGAAACCGGACACGTTACGATGGTGTATTCTTCGCTATGCAGCATCCGTCCCGGTCAGGAATATATTTTGGAAAACGTGGCAGAGCAGTTCAAGAATCCCGGCGAGTGGTATCTGGACCGTGCAAAGGGTATGCTTTACTACATTCCGCGCAATGCAGCGGAATGGGAAAACCTGCCCGACGTCCGTGCACCGAGAGCAAGCAAGCTCCTGTGCATAACCGGCGCCCCGGACGACCTTGTGACGGGTGTGCATTTCAAGAACATTACCTTCGGTTACACGCGCGGTGATTATCAGTCTATGCAAACGGTAGATGGGAAAGCCTGCGAGGTGTTCGGTTCTGATGCGCAGGCAGTTTCGAATGCGCACGCGTCGATTGAGGTCACCTATGCGCGCAACGTGACGTTTTCGCATTGTAATCTTCTCAGCTTTGGCGTACACGGCTTCCGTATCAAGGATGGATGCCGCTCGGTTGCAATCGAAAACAGCAAAATTTATGACGGCGGTGCGGGCGGTGTCGTCATCTCCGGCGGTGCGGTTGGCTCTCCGGAGCATAGCAGAACGAGCAATATCACGGTTTCCGACTGCTCCATTACGCACGTCGGCAGACGGTATTTTTCTGCGTGCGGCATCCTTCTGATGCATGCATCGGAGTGTGATATCATTCACAACGACATCGGTGATCTTTATTATACCGGCGTATCGGTGGGCTGGACCTGGGGCTACGCAAAGACGGTCTGCCGTGACAACCGCATCATGAACAACCATATCTGGGATCTCGGCAAGGGCTTCCTCTCCGATATGGGCGGCGTATATCTGCTTGGCTCACAGCCCGGCACGGTCGTTTCCGGAAATCGCATCCACGACATCAAGTGCAAGGATTACGGCGGATGGGCACTGTATACCGACGAGGGCTCTGCCGGTATTCTTCTTGAGAACAATCTGTGCTATCGCACCTCCTCCAACAGCTATCATCAGCATTACGGTACGTCCAACGTTGTGCGCAACAATATTTTTGCACTGGCAGACGACAATATGCTCCGTTTAACGCGCTGTGAGTCTCATCTTTCGATCATGTTCACGGGCAATATCCTCTATTCCTCCGGAAAGCCGATGATTGCCTGCTACGGTGAAGCGCTGGATG
>JAGBZV010000126.1 GCA_017628075.1 Clostridia bacterium | reverse complement strand
CTACCGTATCTGCCAGCTCACCAAGCTCTGCGTATACCTCATTTGCAAAATCGATATATTCCTCGGGTGTTTTGGTGGAACGGGTAAACATCACGCGCTCCTCCGCAAAATGCACCTCGTTTCCAATCGCATAAGAGGATACAGGGTAATTGTGCTCCTCGCACCACCGAACCAGATCCGCCGCATCCTTGGGTGTTCCCGTGCCCGCATTCAACTGCACGACAGCCTCTATTCCAATCTGCGTACACATTTCCATAAACTCTTCCAGGCCGAAATAAGGATAATACTTCTTTCCATCTCCTCCAGCATAATACGTGGGATATTGGCTGGAGAAGGGATCCATCTGAAGCTCTCTGTCTTCACCGATCGTTTCATGCCAGATAAAGTAATCCCCTTCTATTCCGCCGGGATACCGCAGTGTGGTAACGCCGCAGTTTTTTATGGCCTCCAGCAGGGTTTCATTAAAGCTGTCCGTTTCGGGATCATACACACCATAGCCGTTTCCGCGCCACGACAGATTATCACCAAACAGTTCTTTTTTCACCGTGTTTACAGCATCCTTGCTTACTGTTACCGTTGTCTGCTGTTCATTGGTTTCATAAGAAGAATCAGAAACATCCAACACGAAGGGCGTATATACTATCGGTTGCTTTGTTTCCGTATCTGTTCCCGTGCCGGTTTCCGTTCCGCCGTTCAATACAGCGCAGGCAGACATAGATGTCATCATAGATAGAAGCGCGAGGAGCACTGTTTTTTTCAAGGGAATCATCATTTTTCCTTCCTTTCCTTTTTTAAAACCTTTACGCAAGTTGCAGGGTCAGTGCCACCACGCCTGCCTTGGGAAGGGTGACGGCCTTGGTCACGTCCACGTCGAAGGTAACAGGAGTGAGAGCGTCGAGATGTATATTGTAATTGTCGAAATAATATGTTTTCATGAATTTGTACCGCCAAAATGTTTATGATTGTTTTTATCATACTTGATACAATGTTGCTGATTATAGCTGATTGTGTAAATTTTCCTTTATTCGCAACAACAGATTCGAATTATGGATACATTATGTCAAAAGTCGTTCAAATTGTTGTATGTTTATGGAATATTTCATTATTTCAGTCTGCTTGTGTTTACAAACAGTGTTGGAATATGGAGCCGTTTCGACCTGTGTCATTTCCTGCGTTTCAAGAGCTGAACCGCTGCTTGCCGTTTGGTAAAACAGAATGCGTTTTTTATTATAAAATTTCCTTTGTAGTGATATTTACAAGATGTTTCCTTGCTGCTTACGCTTTGAAATATGAATTGGACGCGGAGCTTGATCAGAGCAGATCGCGGATAAAGACCTTCTTCTTTTCGCGGGAGGCAATGCCCGTATAACGGTCGAGCTCACCGAGCAGAATGTATGCGTTTGCATCGGGATCGTTTTCGTCAACGGTATCGCGCAGAATGGGGTAGAGGGAATAGCAGAGCGTTTCGTCTGCACCCATGGAGAGAGAAAGCTCCTCCGCAAAATTCACGCGGGAAAAGGTCTTTGTGAAATATTCATATGCGATATATTCTGTGTCACACGGCATTCCGGGAATGACGTCGAAGGAGAAGGTCTCCGTGATGGGACGGCGGCTGATGTTGAACAGCGCAAGAACGATGTTATCCCCACAGTGGTTGTAGGTCTTGAAGATCCTTCCATTTTCCTCGCAGTCAAAATAGATGCAGTCCAGGGTGGGGAGTGCTGCATGGTCAAGGCGGCAGAGATCTCCGGTCTGGCCGCAGATGGGGTAGAGGTTTTCCGCATTGGATTCCCCGATTTTGTCGCTGACGTAGACGGGACCTCCGGAAACGGCACGGAGCAGACCGCTTTGAACGGGGCTGGAGGTGCCGGACCACCACATATCGAAGTCACAGTGCATAATCTGTGAGTGCCAGACGGCAGAATACACGTTTTGTTGGAGATGACGCGCAAAGCCGTTTTCACTCATCGGATAGAAGTCATCGCTGTTTCGATTAATGGCAGTCATAGGACGCGCAAGGACGTTTCTCATATCCATGCCCATACAGTTGATGACTCTGCCGCCGAAGTGCTTGCAGATGGAGCGCTCAAGTGCGGCATGCTGATTTCTGCAGCCGTCTGTGCTGGACACGACACCCTCCAGATAGAAGGGGGTGGAGCTTTGGTTGTCCACCTTGACGTAATCGATGCCGCAATCGGCGAGATAACTGTGCAGGGCATCCCAGAAGACGAATGCACGGTCGGGATCATCACAAGGAATCACGCGGTTGTCGTTGGACATCATAAAACTGTCAGCAAACGTCTTTGCAAGCTCGGAATCGGGATGAATTCCATTCACGTAGCCGGCAAGCGTGTGCCAGACACCGACATACGCAACACCGTATTCCTCCTTGATCCGGCGGACACATTCCTTGAGTCCTTCGGGGAACTTTACCGGATTCACCGTCAGCGTCAGAAGCTTTGAATCCTTATCCGTTGTGGCCCAGCCGTCATCGATGAGAACCCATTTGACGGGGATTTTCTTTTCCCGGAATTCATCGAGCTTTTGGTAGATCTTTTCAGAGGTAACATCCTGGTAGAACGCATCCCAGCTGCACCAACCGAAATATTCGAACATTTCCGGATAGTCGCGCTCACAGCGAAGCGGGACGGCGATTGCACCGATCTCGCGTGCGTAGCTGTATGCTGTTTCCATGGCGCGAATGGGCTCGGAGGAAACGGCAGCAGAGAACATGGGACCGTGATACTCGCGGAAGAAGCTGCATCCGGAATCCAGATACAGACCGTCCTTGTCTGCCTGACAGCAGAAGCAATCGCCGGTCAAGCCTGTAATTGCATAGTGGAGCATATCCTTGCGGAGAAGGAAGTGCTGTGTCATGATGGGCAGCTCCTCGGTGGTTTTCGGCCACGCGCGGTACAACCAGAATGCGCAGTCATGATAGAAGGAGAGCGCATCGTCCGCACAGGAAACGTTGAGCTTGAAATCGACGCCGCGCTTGGCGAGATCGGTATTCGACACAAGATCGGTGTAGAAAACAGCGGCGCCCTGTTCTGCTTTAACGGAAACCGTGAGGGAAATGCCGTCTGCTGCTGCGTGCCAGCAGGGGCTTTCACTGTTCTCGTTCAGCGTGGGTGTCAGAGCAACGGATCTTCCGTCGGCAAGGTGTACCTCTGCACGGAAATCACAGAGAAAATCGGATGCGAGAAATTCAAGTATTTTTTGCATAGTGGATAACTCCATATCGTATCATTGTATTACCGACATTTTAACAGATTCAGACGCAAATAGCAAGCCGGTGCGATCATAGTTTTAAATTTGTTTACATTTATCTGTGAAGCAACGGGACGGCCCTTTTTAAGAGAGAGGATACAGCGCTCCAAGCGTGTGTCCGGTGACCCAATGGATGGGGGGCCGTTGCAGAAATACTTGCACGCATCGCAAAAACAGGGTACAGAAGCGGCTGCGTTCTTGCGTTGTTCATAAATATATGCTATACTTAAAGCAGTGGTAAATGGATAATCTTTCTAT
>JAGBZV010000125.1 GCA_017628075.1 Clostridia bacterium | reverse complement strand
TTTACTCCTCCCTGTTTGTCGGTATTCTCGTCGGTGGACTTCTTTATACAGAATTCCATCCCGTTGCCACAATTGAGCACATCTTCCCGGACGGAATGATAGCCCAGCTCTCTGACAGCTGGAACGTCGGCATTCTCCTGTTCCTCGTCATTCTCGGCGCTATGGTCGTTATGATGAACCGTGCAGGCGGCTCTGCCGCATTTGGCCGCTGGGCACAAACGCACATCAAGTCCCGCTTCGGTGCGCAGCTCGCTACGATCGCACTTGGTGCACTGATCTTCATTGACGACTATTTCAACTGTCTGACGGTCGGCTCCGTTATGCTTCCCGTCGCAGATAAGCACAAGATCTCCCGTGCAAAGCTGGCGTACATCATCGACGCAACAGCCGCACCCATTTGCATCATTGCCCCCATTTCTTCTTGGGCTGCAGCAGTTTCCGGCTTTGTTGACGGCGTGAACGGCCTCGATCTGTTCGTCCGCTCCATCCCCTATAACTTCTACGCACTTCTGACCATCGTTATGATGATTACCATCGCCGCAATGAAGTTCGATTACGGCCCCATGGCGATTCATGAAAAGAACGCCATTGAGCGAGGTGATCTGTTCACCTCCGGCACGGTACAGCCTGCAGCAAGCATCGAGGAGGTCAACGAAAAGGGCCGCGTGATCGATCTGATCCTCCCCATCGTCCTGCTGATCGTCTTCTGCGTCATCGGCATGATCTATACGGGCGGATTCTTCGACGGTGCTTCCTTCATCGACGCATTCTCCAATTCCGACGCTTCCGTGGGACTTGTCTTCGGATCCTTCCTGGCTCTGCTTCTGACGGTTATTTATTACACCTGCCGCCGCGTGCTTTCCTTCAAGAAGTGTATGTCCGCTCTGCCTGAGGGCTTCAAGTCCATGGTTCCCGCGATCCTCATTCTGACCTTCGCATGGACGCTCAAGGGCATGACCGACTCCCTCGGCGCAAAGTACTTCGTTTCCAATCTTGTTGAGGCATCCGCCGCAGGCTTCATGAACTTCCTGCCCGCAATCATCTTCGTTATTGCTTGCTTCCTCGCATTCGCGACCGGTACCTCTTGGGGTACGTTCGGTATCCTCATTCCGATCGTTGTCGCTGTCTTCGGAGGCAATATGAACAACGAGATTATGATCATCGCAATCTCCGCCTGCATGGCTGGTGCTGTCTGCGGTGACCATTGCTCCCCCATCTCCGATACGACGATCATGGCATCTGCCGGCTCCCAGTCCGACCATCTCAACCACGTATCCACACAGCTTCCGTACGCTATCACTGTTGCTGCAGTTTCCTTTGTCAGCTACATCATCGCGGGATTTGTTCAGAATGCATGGATCGCGCTTCCCATTTCCATCGTTCTGATGATCGTGACGCTTCTCGGCATCCGCATCGTTTCCAAAAAGAAGGCGTAAATATACGCAAAAAGTCTTTTATCCTTCGAGGTGTTGCAAGAACTTGCAACACCTCGATCACTTTCGCAAAGCAAAAATCTTCCTCACTGCAATAGCAAGGAGCAGCACCGAACCGTTAGAACGGCAGGTTTTTGGGGGCTTTGGAAAAAAATACTGAATTTTCGAAAAGCTCTTGTATTTGTCAAACCGTTGTGCTATAATAATGCCAAGCACTACCGCAGGTTCACGCTTGCGGCATACACAGAAACATATTGCAGAAAGGAAGCACACCATTATGAATATCAAAATTCAACAAATTGGTACAGGTAAGATTCTTACATACGCAAAGGAAGAGCTGACTCACTTTTTGAAGCAGTACAGCCCGTATCAAATCGTCGATTCTTATACCGCTGCATATGAAATTCTCTTGGCATACGTCCCCTCCCCCGAAGCCGAATACGAGTACAAGATCAGCTCCCGCACAACAGACACTGCAAAGCAAATCACCGTCGCCGCAAGCACGGAAAAGGGTGTCTTGTCCGGCGTCTACCGCCTCCTTGAGCACATGGGACTCCACTTTGGTATGAACGGTCCCGTTCTGAACGGAATCCTCAATATCCATGCCTGCGATACGCTCGACGAGGAAAACACACCTCTGTGCCGCTACCGCGGTATCCGTCAGCATATCAACTTCCCCATGGATATCTCCTCTTATCATATTGAGGATGCAAAGGAGTACGTCCGTAATCTTGCACGCATGGGATTCAACCACATTACCTTCCACAGCTATACCGGACAGTGGCATGGCTACGAACTGAATGGGAAAACCAGCTACGCAGGACACTTCTTCTACGGTTGCAGACACCCCATTCCCGATTATGAGCCTATCGCGAAGCACATCGCCAATCAGACTTATTACTGTATCCCAGAAATTGAAGGTGAGCTTCAGGATGAAAAAAAGCGTGATGCGTTTGCCGTCAATTGGCTGAATCGTGTAATGGAAACCTGCCACGATGTCGGTATGCAGATAAGCCTTTCCATAGAGCTTCCCGGATTCCAATCCTCCGATCTTATCAGCTATGTACGCGGAGTTCTCGACCGATACCCACACATTGACAACTTAGAATGGATCTCCCCCGAGGATGCTGCCGGCGCCGACGAGCCGATCACCCTTGAGGGGTTAGAGGATCATGTCAGAGCATTATTCGGAGACGCGCCCTTTGAGAACGGAACTCTCCGTATTCCCGATTATATGCCTGTCGTTCTGGGGCGTGCCATGCGTCATCTGAAAAACGCCGTTGATCTCTGCAAGTACAGAGATGAGATATTTTTGGGACATGAGAACGTCCATCTCTGCATCGGCCTGTACATCATGTGCGCGACGTCACTTGAATTCCTGAAAAACATCATGGTATCCGTGCTTCCGAAGGACGTTCTGATGACATTCCTTCCAGCACACGGCTCCGTCATGGTTGCAAACAACATTGGGGCAATGCACTTCTCGGAGGAGGAGTTGCAGCGCACGCTCATCTACACATGGATCGAGTTTGACGGCAATATGTATCTGCAGCAGAACAGCTCCAACGGCATTCAAGACCTCCTTGAGCACGTATCGTCTATTACCGAGGGCAGACAGATCTACGGTATCTGCTGCAACCATTGGCGCACGGCTGAAAACGAGATCGTCGCGGGTTATGCCGCATCCGCAATCAGCCGATTTGAGCCGACGGTGTCGTATTACGATACCTTTGCCGCAAAGCATGGCATAGCTGATTCGGATACGTTTTGTTCTGCAATGAAGGCGTTAGAGGATCTGGACTGCTTCAACAGAGATAATCTCTTTAATATCGGTTTCTGCTTCGTCGGCTGCTGGATCGCACAGAACATCTGTTGGATTCAGAACTGGAAATCCGAGTCCATCGTGCAGTCTATGGAATCCTACCGGCAGATCCTTAAAATGCTGGAGTCCTGTCTTGCACAGACACAGACGCAAGCCGGACTTGCGTATCTGCGCTTCACAACAAACCGCATCCGCTGCAGCATCGTGCACCTTCAGTGCATTTTAACACTCGAAGAAGCTGCCGCCATCATTGGTGACACACCGCGTGAGGAGCTGACACAGGAGCAGAAGGAGCAGATTGAGACCTGGTGTAACCAATCTCTGCCGTACTGTGACCAATATCTGCGTCTGCACATGGAGCAGTTGGTTGACAGAGGATGTGAAGGAACGGCTGTCAGCTACTACGCTACGATTCCCGTCTATATCGACCACATCAGGCAGTATTATGTCTACGGAGAAACGCAATGCACGCACA
>JAGBZV010000124.1 GCA_017628075.1 Clostridia bacterium | reverse complement strand
TTTCCTCGCGAAAAATGTCGAGCACGCGTTCCGTACCCTCACGGGCAATCTCATCAATATCGCGGAAAATCTCCGCAAGCGCAGCCTCCGCTTCAGCGGCAAGCGCGCGGGTCTTCTCGGAAAGGTGCATGAAAATCCTCCGTATCATTCCGGGCATCCGCCCGATATCACAATCAATGATATTATACCAAATTTCGCCTGTCAAGTAAAGGATTTCCGCAAATTTCCCGCAGGATCTGCGGGAATACTGTAATGATCCGCAACGAAAGGAGAAAAAACGATGACGGAAAAGAAAAAATCCCCCCGCAGCACGGAACAGCTGCCGCAGCCGGTCATGGGATTCGGCATTCCGGACAGCATGGCGGCGGCGCTCGGTATGGATGCGCTGGCGGCGGAGGAAATCCTTCTGCGCGCACGGACGGCACGAACCGCGGCCGACGGGGATAACGACGGAGACGAGACCCGAAAAAAATAAAAATCCTCCGCAGTTTTCCGAAAACCCATTGCATTTTTTTGCATAAAATGGTATCATACGCATATACAATCGTTTATTCTGGAGGTTCGCATGAATATCAAGGACCAAAACGCCTGCGCCTGCATTGCATCCAAAATCAAAGAGATCCGTCAGGGAAACCGTTTGATGCTCAACGATGACGTGAACATCACGATGAATCTGTACCGCCGTGATACTCCGGACAAGCGCTGCGGTGTGGTAAAGATCAACGGAAACCTCGATTTCTCCCTGCTCGACGCGGCGATGGCTGCCGCGGCAGGATTCGTCGTGCTGCGTATTCTCGGCGCAATCACGTCTTTCCTTCGCAGAATTTAAAAACGGATGCCGTAAACGGCATCCGTTTTTTTTTGCAAATTTTCAACTGGATCAAAGGGCAAGCAGCTTTTTCGCAGCTTCCCATGCGGGATCAGCATAGAAACGATGCGCCTCATCACCGATCACAAGACCGCAGAAATCCGGCACACCCGCCGCTTCGTAATGCATGCGAATCAACTCGAAGGACTCCTCCACACCGTGCAGAGGGAAGATCGGATCCTCCTTACCGCACACAACAAGCAATTTGGACGGAGCGATCATCGCCGCCATGTCCCCCATATCGAAATAATTCAAAACACCGGGAACATAGTTGCATGCGCAATGGATCATGGCAATAATCGAATCACGGAACGTGCAGACCGCGCAGGACGGCATATAGAGAGAGAAACGGTGCTCCAGACATGCGGCGTAATAGGTCGCAGTACCGCCGCCGGAGTTGCCCATCAAAATCGAATTCTCCATCGTGATGATATCCGCAAAGCGATCCATCACAACGTCTACCACACGGCTGATATCCCAGACGCGTTCGCCAATGATCGTGCGGCCGAGAAGCAGGGCGGTATGGGCCGCCAATTTACAGCCGCGTTCGTCTCCTCCCTCGTGTCCGCCGCAGGCACCAAAGCATCGCTGCTCCAGACAAAGGGCGGCATACCCCTCCTTGACGGCACGGACGGCGAAATCACGGTCGCCATTCCGGATGCTTTTTTCATCCTTCGGGAAAATCGGTTCCCCGTACGAGATATGGGCACCGGTCGAATGCCCCTGCAGACACAGACACAACGGCAGCTTTCCCGCAAACGTCCGCGGCGTACACAGATGACAGTGCGTGAAGTACCCCGGTTCCGTTTCCATTGTGAAATGCAGACGGCGCATTTCATCCGTCTCGACGGTCTCTACCACGGTAACGTTCGGATCACACGCGATAAAGGTATCCATCCCCAACAGCTCACGCAGCTTTTCCACGCGAGCGGCGTTGACATAGCGCACAATGCTCGCGCCCGTGTAGGCCTTGAACAGCATGCTCAAATAGCCTGTGCTGATGCCCAG